>JAPULF010000180.1 GCA_027295245.1 Planctomycetota bacterium | reverse complement strand
CCAGTGCCACAGTTGTTGTTGAGATTGTGACCCGGTAAGGAAGTCGCGGGCTCGGTCGAAATCGTGAGCCCACCCCGGCAGGGATGGGCCACCCGTTCAATACATCCTTCGCCCCTCCGGGGCGAGAGGTAGAGGGGGGCGTCCGATGTCCACGGGTTGCGCTCGTTCGCCTACGGCGAACTCTCTGCACCCGTGGCCCCGTCGGGGCCAATGGGGAAATCCACTGGCTGGAAACCAGTGCCACAGTTGTTGTTGAGATTGTTACACCGGTTCAAGAGTATCGGCGGGTGAAACCCGCCCTACCCGCTGGCCGGGCGATTCGGCTTTCGGAAGGGCCAACATGCGACTATTCTGTCGGGCATGCTCGGGCTGAAACGCGATCGTCGGAGCAAGCCTGATGCGAAACGGCGGACGTTCCTGGGCGTTTATTGGGCAGGCGCCGTATTCGGATTGGTGTTCGGCGTGGCCGGCTTCGCATGGCTCGAGTTTCGCGATCGGTTGCGGCGACCGGAAGCCGCGCCGCTCAGGGCAATTCCTTCCGACGGACTGACCGCAGCGATCGAGAAAAACCGGGTTCCTTTCGAGCAGGCTGTCATCGAGTCGATTCTCGACCGAGGTCTTGTCAGCGTTACCGTTCACGTTTCGCTGGCCGATCGCAAGCTGGATCACCTTTCGCCGGTGGATGACAAGTTCGGCGACGGCGACGATCCGTCGCGGAATCAGTATTGGGGGGCGCTGTTCGGCGTTGAGACCTATCTGCTGAACAAGGCGGGGTGGCGGCGGGCGTTTACAGACTCCGGCGACGGGGCGCGGATAGTGCGGCGGGTGGTATTTCATCGCAAGGCGGAGACGAGCGAGGCGTGGCGGAAGCGGGGCGTGGCCGAGCCCTTCGACGTGTACGTCCTGGCAAACGCGTGGCGGAGTTCGCGAATATCGGAGGCCATGGTGCAGCCTCTGCGAGACGCCTTGTCGGGAGAGTCCATGACGCTCACGGTTGATGGTCGGCGTTTGACATTCGGAGGCGGAAGTTCCGTTGTCGGCTACGTCGGTCAAAATGCCATGATGGCCGGCTACTGGGATCCATTCGTCGGCCTTTCGACCGTGCGGGCGGACGCACAGGTGGGCCTGTTCTATTTGTGTTGGAAGAGCGCCGTGTATTTTCACCGCAGCATCGTGGAGCGGGGTCTCTATCCCGTCTTGTTCGTTCGGCAAGAGGTTGTTCCGGAGGGCTACCTTCTGGACGGATTGCTCCGGAGTCTGATATCCGGTGAATTGGACGACGGATTCCTGAATTCGGCAGCGTCCGAGTATGCGAAAAATCAACCGACGGTGTCGTTTGACCATGCACGTGCGATGTTCTTTCGATAGCGCTCGGACCCGAGGCGCTTGTTGTGTCCGTATCGGCTTTGCAATACGATTGATCCATGCTGCGGATCAGGTGGCGCAAGAGGCTACGGCCCAAACTGACGGCGGCCTTGGTGCTGTGTATCGGAGCGAGTCCCTCGTGCAGCAGTTCGCACGAAGTCCGGCGAGGCATGAACTCGCCGGATGCACTGGGTCGCGTTTTGGCGATTCGGGAGGCGGCCGAGTCGAACGACCGGCATTCCGTGCCGTTGCTGGTGGACAGACTCGAGGACGAGGACGAGGCGGTCCGGCTGTTTGCGATCAAGGCCCTGGATAAGATGACGGGCAACCGGTTGGGTTACGATTATGCCAAACCGGCGGACCAGCGGGCCGTCGCCGTCAAGCTGTGGCGAGAGTACGTCGAGGCGGGTCGTCACATGTCGCCCGACGCGGTCGAGGACGAGCCACCGGCGGCTCAGGCGGCGGCCGACGGCAACGTGAGCCCGGACAGAGTCGAGCAATGAACGAGGCCGAGATCGTCAAGCTGTCGATCGCGAGCCACCCGAAGAGTCTTCCGGTGGTTCGCAGCGCCGCGGAGCGCATGGCCAAGATGGAGGGATTCAGCGAGCAAGACGCCAACGAGCTGGCCCTGGCGATCGATGAGGCGCTGGCCAACGTGATTAAACACGGGTATAGCGGCCAGCCCGACAAGCCGATTGACATCACGCTGTCGGTGCTGCGATCGTCCACCGGCGATCCGGGGCTTTGCATCGTCGTTCGCGACAACGGCCGGCAGGTGGATCCGGATACGATTCAAGGCCGCGACCTCGACGACCTTCGGCCCGGCGGGTTGGGCGTACACATCATAAAGACCGTGATGGACGAAGTGGAATACAGTTGTCCGCC
The DNA here is from genome assembly GCA_027295245.1 of Planctomycetota bacterium. Classification (GTDB taxonomy): domain Bacteria; phylum Planctomycetota; class Phycisphaerae; order UBA1845; family UTPLA1; genus JAPULF01. The sequence continues at coordinate 4,656 of JAPULF010000180.1, read as the reverse complement.
CGACGGCGGCATGCAGTTGCGTATGGTCAAGTACGTTTCAAGGGCGGACGACTCGTCGTCCGAGGGCGAACGGGGCACGAGTCAGACAGATCCAAAAGACGGCGACCATGGATGATACACCCAACATCGTGAAGGAGGTTCGAAAGTCGGAAACCGCAACCGTTGTTGCGTTGTCGGGAGACGTGGACCTGCACCACGCTCCGACTCTTCACGCAACGCTGGTCAACATTGCGAACGGGCGTCCGAAGCGGTTGATCGTCGACCTTGGAGAGGTGCCGTACATGGACTCTTCCGGCGTTGGGACGCTCGTCGAGATTCTGCGGCGGGTCACGGCGTATAAGGGCACGATGGCTCTGATCGGCCTGAATCCGCGTGTTCGATCGGTGTTCGAGATCACCAAGCTCGACAAGTTTTTCACCATTTGCGACACCGAGCAGGAGGCCCTTGATACATGAGCGAGGGGCCGCAGGCATCCGGCCGGGGGCGTTCCAGCTGGGTCGGTCGAGCGGTTGAGGCGATCGGTCGGACCATGTACCGGCGGTTGGATTCGGGGGCGGGACTCGTCAAGTTCATCGGCGGGGGCGTCTATCTCATCGGGGATACCGTCAGGTGGCTCTTCAAGGGTCTGCGAAGCCCGGAGATTCGGTTCGGTTGGGAGAACCTCTGGTCGCAGATGGTCCGGGTCGGGGTCAAGAGTATCTCGATCGTGGTGCTGGTTGAGGTCTTCATCGGGATCATCCTGGCGCTGCAAATGGCTCCGACGCTGAAGTCCTACGGTCAGATCGAGCGGGTGGCCGACATCGTGGCGATTGCCATGTTCCGGGAGTTGGGTCCGTTGCTAGCGGGGATCGTTTTGTCGGGGTTTGCGGGGGCGAGCATCGCGGCGGAACTCGGGACGATGGTAGAGGGCGAAGAGATCAAGGCCCTGCGGGCGACGGCGCTCAATCCCATTCAATATCTCGTGGTTCCGCGAGTCGTTGCCACGATCGTGATGCTGACGTTGTTGACGGTGATCGCCGATATCGTCGGCGTTTTCGGCGGGTTTCTGACGGGGACGCAGATTCTCAACATCGACTCCACGGTTTATCTTTCCTATACGCGGGACGCCATCACGGTGACCGACTTCATCACGGGGCTGATCAAGGCAGCCGTTTTCGGCTTGATGATCTCTATCATTGCATGCTACGAAGGGCTGAGCGTTTCCGGCGGCGCGGAAGGCGTGGGCCGTGCAACGACGGGGACGGTCGTGAAGTGCATCGTCGCTCTGATTCTTGCCGACGTGGTGTTTACCGCGCTCTTCTATGCCTTTGGTCTGTAGGGCGCGGGTTCGTGCTCCGGTCCGGGGATCCTTCGCCGAACGCCTGGGAACTATCTCAAGACGCGTTTTCCACCGGTTAGAAACCAGTGCCACCGTCGCTCTCGAGATAGCGTCCTAAGGGCTGCGTGGCGGTCGCCGGGCCTGTTCAATCGCACGGGCCTTGACCCGCGCGATTGCACATGCACCGGCGTCGTCGCTACGCCACCATTTCGGTTCCTTCTTCCTTGAATCTACGTCGCAAACGTTCGATTACGTCTTTGTGTATCTGGCTCACGCGAGATTCCGACAGGTCCAACACGAGCCCGATCTCGGCCATGGTGAGACCCTCGGTGTAATACAGGATTAGAACGAGTCGTTCTTCGCGGTTCAGGCCCTTGGTCAGATAGTCGGTCAATAGTTTTCGGGACACTCGCTGGGCTGGGTCGGTGGCCCGGTAGTCCCGAATATCCCATCCTCCGGCGGGTCCGCGGTGATTGCCGTCGTCGTCGTTTTGAACGGCCGAGAGATGGACTTCGTGGCCGAGTCTGGAAAGCCGCGACAGTTCCGAGAAGCGTTCCCGTGAAATCCCCATCTTTTCGGCCAGCTCTATTTCGGTGGGTGGGCGTCCGAGGTGGGAGTCGAGCACTTCCTTGCTTCGCATCCTCTGCTTTTCGAAGCTGCGAACGGTTCGGGACTGGCCGTCGAGGGTGCGGAGCCAATCCATGACGGCCCCGTGTATTCTCTGTTGGCAAAAGGTCTCGAACTTTGCCTTGTGGGACGGGTCGTAGGCCTGGACGGCTTCGATCAGTCCGTCGTACCCCGCGGAGCAAATCTCGTCGTAGCTGATTTGCGCGGGGAGTTTTTGCGCGAGGCGTGCTGCCTGCATGTGTACGATGGGGCGATAATGTTCGACCAGTTTGTTTCGGTATTCTACCTGGTGGTCGACCAGGTATTGTTTCCAGAGCACATCTGCAACGCGGCGCGAGGGTTTCATTTGGAACACTCCCTTGTTCACACGGGTTCAATCGCCGCGCGACGACAGAACCTTGCGCATTCCGTGCAGACCAGCAAGACTATTCGGTTTTGAGGAAGGGTAGGTTCGAACCCCAGCATCCTTGCCGGAGTATAAGACTGTGAGTACCTCCTGAACTCTTCTGCGGCGTAGGAATCCTACAAGGGTTCCGGATAGAAGGCCAGAAGTTTCTGTGAATTATTTCAAAAAGATTGTCATCGGCAGGAACGGCCTCGGTCTGTTTTGCGGAGGATTGCGGGGAAACACGTCAAGAACGTTTGCGAACGCGCAAGAGCTGCGCTTCTGATGCGCGAATCATCGCAATGCGAGCATTCCTATCACAATCAGCAATACAACGATGACCGCGGACAACGCGATCACCACGATGGGCCAGTGTGACGCGGACGATTCCTGCGCGATGGAGGAATGTCGCGGTTGCCATTCTCCTTCTTCTTCGCGGCCGTCGGCGAGGTTTTCCAAGAGTGAATCCGCGTAGCCGCTGCGCGCCTGCAAGGGGGCTTCGCCTCGTTGCAGTTTTTCGAGGTCTATCAGGACGTCGGTGGTTGCGGCGTACCGTTTGTCCCGATCCTTTGCCATCATTCGCTCGATGATCTCGGCGAGGCCGGTCGAGAGCTTGGCATTGACATGGTCCGGCGGGATGAGCGGTTCCTTGAGGTGCTTGTGCATCACGGCGGCCGGCGTGGGTCCGTCGAAGGGGACCTTGCCGGTGACCATGTGGTAGAGAGTCGCCCCGAGGGAATACACGTCGGTGCGAAAATCGACGTTGACCTGGCCTCGCACCTGTTCCGGCGAGATGTAGTAGGGCGTTCCGTAGGCCCGTCCGGCCTCGGCAGCCGCCGCGGCCTCGTCGCCAGCGGCCCGGGCGAGGCCCATGTCGGCGAGCTTGGCGGTTCCGTCCTTGGTAATGATGATGTTCTTAGGCTTTACGTCGCGGTGGATGAACCCTCGGGCGTGGGCGTGTTCCAGGGCCAAGCCGACTTGGCGGATGATGTCGAGGGCCCGTGCTTCGTCGAAAGAGCGGTTTTTGATGAATTCGTCATAGACCGTGCTCCCATCCACGAACTCCATGACGAAGTAGTGGTATCCGCCGTTCTCGCCAACATCGATCGCCTGCACGATGTTGTTGTGGTTGAGCTTGGCGGCGGCCCGGCCTTCCCGATAGAAGCGTTCGACGAATTCGGGGTTTTCGCTGAGGCGTTTGGGCAGGACCTTGATGGCGACGATCCTGTCCAGGGAGAGCTGTTTGGCCTTGTAAACCGTGGCCATGGCGCCGGCCCCGATTTTTTGCATGATCTGAAATCCCGGGATTTGCTGGAGGGTTCGGGTGCCCGAGTCTTCCGACGGGTTCATCAGTCGATCAAGCTGGCTGGCGGTGACGAATCCGTTTTTGACCAGGATGTCGGACAGCCGGGCGGACTTGCCGGCGGCGCGCAGTTTTTTTTGTTTCGCCTGGCAGGCGTTTACTTCGGCCTGCGTTGCGAGCTTGAGATCGACGACCGTGCGCTCGACAAAGCTGTCGGAGCGGGGGTCAGGTCGGCTTCGCTCTTGGGAGGCATCGTCGGTCATTGGCGAATCGGCCGATTCAAATTCGAGTTTAACGCGCCCCGGTCCGTCGTGTTCAGGCGAGTTTGTCGAGCTTCGGTACTTGGCCCGAAGACGATGACGGAGATGTTTACACTCTTAGTCTATATGCGTCAAGAGGTTAAATCAAACTACAACATCCGTCTCCCGGGGCACGGTACTTCGGGCGTCTGTAGACTCGACGTACGCTCCACCCGCCGATTCCGGCTCGACATCGGTGTTAGACACGCATATCGGTCTAGGGATTAATCGTAGCACCGGAAACCGGCGGTGCTGTCTCAGTCTCGTACAATTCGGCTCCCAGGAGGATGTAGGAGGCCCCGTCGTCGGCGGTCGCCCCGATTTCGAATGCCAGGAATTGCCCCGCGGCGAGGGGGCCTCCCCCAAGTCCGTCCGGCGACGTGTTGAGCGGTAGATCGATCAACTTGAATTCGGCGGCGCTGACTGACGGGTCCACCGTCACGTTTCGGCCGGCGGGGTTCAAGTAGTCGTCGAATGTTCCGGAAGCATCGATCAACCGCTTCCCGAATATGTTGAATTCGAGTGAGCCTGCGACGGGCGGTGTCTGCGAGTCCCTGCGAAGAAACAGTCGCAGCGTGACCGGGTTGAGTCCCTGGTAGCTCGGTGGAATCGCGACGCGAAACGCGGCCCGGGTCGGCCCCGAAAACGGATCCACCCCGATGGGCGGCTCGAAGATCGAAACGAATTGAACGGGTAGGCTGCCGATGAAATCCTCACCGAAGAA
>JAPULF010000018.1 GCA_027295245.1 Planctomycetota bacterium | reverse complement strand
CCGGCTCGGCGTCCGCCGTCGCCACGGGCGAGTTGGAGTTTCTATCTGTCAATTTCGTCCGGTTCGCGGTTCATGGGCAGTTTCATGGGCAGTTTCATGGCCGCTCTGCTCCGTGGGGTCATGCCAAATCGCTTCGACAGCTCGAGCAAGTTGGCCGACGCCGTTTCGGAGATTCGCACCCAAGGACGATGATCGGCGGGTTGTGGGTCATGTGGCGGCGGGTTCGGCGCAGGCGTGTCGGCTGACTGCGAGGCGGCGTAGAAGCCGTAGCGGCTCCCGCTCAATCCACCCACTCAATCCCAAACCGGAACGCAAGCTCCGTCCAGGCGGCGAGGGCTACGTCGGCGTCTTCAACCGCCAGAGCAAGGGCCGCGTCATGCGGCCGAAGTGAGCCATCCGATTGAACCCAACCGATCCGGAGCGGCACGCTCGATTCTCACGCTGCTAATCAGTGCTGGTGGTTGTGAGAGGATATTGTCTTCGTGTGGTGCCGACGGCTCGGGCGGCGGCCCGGGCGGCCCGGTCGAATGGTTCGTTTTCGAGCACGCACCGACCCAAGAGCGGGACCTGGACTTCCTGTCTGAGGATTCGACCCGTATCGTCGGCCCATGCGACTGATCCGTTGCTCTCGATTCGAAAGCACTCGACGTCCGACCCGTCGTGTTCTATCACTTCGCGCTTGGTCACGCGGGCCAATTGGACCTTGAAGTCGATTGTGCGGTCTTTAATCAGGGCGAGCGGGTCGAGGAGTCGAATTCGCCAACTCTGACCGACATGTAGACCGCCGAGGTGCGAGAAGGGGCGAAATGACTCCCCGAGGAATTGGGAGAGCCGGGCGTCCAGGGAAAAGGTGTTCACGATTTTGCCGATCTTGGCGCTGCAGGAAAAGTCGCGGCCGATCCGTTCACCCCTGACCAGGATGGGAACGGGGGCCCCGAGAAGTCTGAATTGAAACTGTTCTATGCCGGTTTCGCCAAGCGAGGTGAACGCGCTGTCGAGCAAGATCGGCACCCCGCGAAAATCGAGGCTGGTCGTGCTCTCCACGGTGGTTTCACCCGAGGTGCGTCGAACCGCGATCCAGGCGGTGCCGATGCTTCGGTCGTCGGCGTCGAAGATTCCCCATTGGGTGTCCTGGTCGGGCGCGAATCCGGCGGGCAGGTCTTCGGCCATCCAGAACGGGACCATGTCGCGCTTCACCAGCGCAGCCATGGCGACGATCCAAACGAGGGCCAGGATGATACCGAACAGTCGATTCACGCCGTGGAAGTCCCTATGTCGCCGGTCCCGTTCGATCGGCGCCCGCCGGCCGAGACGGCACCCGATTCTATGGGTCGCATTCGTAGACGGTCAATTGCTCAGGCGGTCGATCGCGGCGCTTGACAAGGTCCGTGAAAGCCCGTTTTCTGGCGGTGCAACGGCGATTTAACGGGGATTCTATTGACGCGGCGAAAAAGACACGTTTGGTGGCGGATGGTGGCAATCGGGGCGGCGCTGGCGCTGTCGGGAATCGGCGTTACGGCGTACAGCCTGCTCCGGACGCCGGGATGGTATCGGCCACCGATCATTGCCGACGCCGAGCGGCAACAGGTTCGCGACGACTTGATGCTGGCCCAGCAGCAATTCACGGAGGGACTGAGGTTGGGGGGCGAACCGTTCGTTTACAACATTCCGCAACGGGACGTCAATCGATGGCTGACGATGCGTCGGGGGATCTATCCGGCCATCGATCGCTTGCGGTCGGATGGCCTGGAAGATCCGTTCCTGATGATCGAAGACGGCTGTCTCACGATCTCGGGGCGGACCGGGACGCCTTTCGGCCGGGTGGTCATATCGGTCGACGTCGAGCCGACCGTGGAGGACGGCGCCTTGGTCCTTCGGGCGAAGGGGGCTCGATGTGGATCCATGCCGGTTCCGCTGGGGCTCGGCGGCCTGGACTCGCACTTCGAGCAAGAGGCGGGCGAGGCGTGGGAGGGCAGCCCGCGGATGTCGGGAGACCTGATCAACGGCGTTCGGATCGATACGAAGGCGACATGGTGGAACGGGCGGATCGACTACCGGGTGCTGGACGTATGGATAGAGCCGGGTGTCTTGCATCTGGAGATCGAGTCTTTGGGAGGGCGTCACACCTCGCGGAGAGACCAGGATTGACGGTCGGGGTCGAGTCGGGATAGGACGTATCGGCCTTTCAGTTTTCGGCCGCGAAATGTCAGTTCCCATGTGTCGTCGCATTGCACTTCGATGGAACAGCTTCCCCGATCGTGCCGGTAGACGTTGCCGCGGTCGCCCGATACGGGGCCCTCGTAGTCGAGATAGATTCGACGATGTTCGCCGATTTTCCGGCAGTGCATGCCGTCGCCGCCGGCGGTTTCGGGCTCGTTGGGACACCGCCAGGTTGCGAGGCGATCGCCCGCCTCGATCATCAGGTCGAAGTGGGACTCGTTCGGCTGAACATGACGGAGGATGACGAAACGCTTTTCCTTGCCGGGCCGGGTGGGCGTTGACGGATTGGACACGGGCGACTCCTTGGCGGTGAGATCATATTGGGCGGATCGTCGAGCGTCACAGGCTGTGTTTCCGAATGCTTGCGGTGGGGTCCGGGGCGGCATAGCATCTGTCGCGTGGAAGCACTTCACGCCA
>JAPULF010000179.1 GCA_027295245.1 Planctomycetota bacterium | reverse complement strand
GCCGAACGGAACGGGCTGCTGTAGTCCGGAACCGAACAAGAGCCGACCCGGTTTTGACCCCGACGCCAGATGCGGAGGGGTGTTCGAGGAGCGGACGGATTGAACCGTGTCGCATATCGGATTGCCGAAAAGGATTACATGGGTCAGGGGGCAAGCATTCGTAAATTGCGAATCCGAAACTCGCCGGCACCGCATGTAGTCGTTTTGTTGATTCTGTCTCTATGCGTAGCCGGGACGGCTTGTGACCGGGCGGACCAGGCCGATCGAGCGGACGGCAGCGCCGAGAAACGCGTCGCCGATCCGCATCCCTGGTTTGTGGACATAACCGAGGCAACGGGGCTCGATTTCCGGCACGAGAGCGGCGCCCGCGGCAATCGGCGCTTTCCGGAAATCATGCTCTCGGGAGCGGCCCTTTTCGACTACGACAATGACGGTGACTTGGACATCTATCTGACGAATGGATCACACGCGATCGAGGGCGGAACGGAGTCGGAGGAGACCGTCAATAGGCTTTTTCGCCAGGAAATCGACGGACGGTTCACGGACGTGACCCAGGACGCCGGCATCGGCGACCCCCACTACGGAATGGGCGCGACCGTCGGCGACATGGACAACGACGGGGATCGCGATGTGTACTTGACCAATCTCGGGCCCGACCGGCTCTACGTGAACCTCGGGAACGGCCGATTTGTGGATGCGACCGATCAGGCCGGCATTCGCGTCGATGGATGGTCGTCCTCGGCGTCGTTCGTGGACTACGACGGCGATGGATTTCTCGACATCTATGTGGCACGGTACGTGAAATACGAACCCGGCATCCGCTGTACCGACGAAGTCGGTCGCCCGGACTATTGCGGACCGAGCTCATATCGAGGCGTGAGCGACGTGCTGCTCCATAACAACGGCGATGGTTCTTTTGCCGATGTTTCGGTGTCATCCGGCATCGGACAGGTCGCTTCGCGCGGCCTCGGCGTGGTTTGTCAGGACCTGGATGACGACGGACGACCGGACATTTACGTTGCAAACGACGGGGAGCCCAATTTTCTGTGGATCAACATGGGTGACGGAACCTTCAAGGAAAGCGCCCTCCTGATGGGCGCCGCGGTGAACGCCGGTGGAGCACCGGAGGCCGGGATGGGCGTCGTTGCCGCCGATTTCGACGGCGATTGCCTTCTCGATTTGTTCGTGACTCACATGGTTCGCGAGTCCAACACGCTCTACCGAAACCTCGGGGGGAACAGAGGATTCAACGACGTCTCCGGCGTCTGCGGCCACGGCGGGTCGAGCCTCGTTTTCACGGGTTTCGGCGTCTGTGCGTTTGATGTCGAGCTGGACGGCGACCTGGATCTGGTGATCGCGAATGGGGCCGTATTGCGCGGCCCGTTGCGGCCGTCGCGCGACGTTGCCGCTCCGTGGAATCTCTACGCCGAACCTAATCTTTTCTATCTCAACGACGGATCGGGAAATTTTTCGGCCGCCGCGGAACTGGCGGGACCGTTCTGCCCGCGTGTCGAGGTCAGCCGAGGACTCGCGTCCGGCGACATCGATGCCGACGGTGACGTGGATTTCGTAGTCTCGAACATTCAGGGCCCGGCGCGGCTCTACCGCAACGATGCCCCCCGAAAGGGCCGCTGGCTGACGGTTCGGGCCGTCGAGCCCAAGTTAAATCGAGATTCGATCGGGGCCTCCATAACTGTGATCTGTGGCGATCGGCGAATGGTCCGTACGATTTCCGCGGGTTCCAGCTATCTTTCTTGCAGCGACGCCAGCGCCCATTTCGGACTGGGGCCCGCACGGCGAATAGATCGGATCATCGTCCGCTGGCCGGATGGAGTTCGGGAATTCTTCACAGGCATCGATTTGGATCGTGTTGTTGTCCTGCAGCGGGGATCAGGAGAGCCGGAGTCGTGAGCGGCGGTTTCACCGTACAGCCAATGACAACTCGCGGGTGTCCGATGGGACTCCATTCGAAACTGCGCTTGAAACAACGCCTTGCGTTCGCGTGTACCGGGCTCCTTGCAATCGTCGTGATCAGATGTGATCGACATCAGCCGACGCCCGTTCAGCCCGCAGCAACCCAAGGGGTCGTCATTCCCGACCCGACCGCCTCTGATATGGAGCCTCGAGTTCGCGCGTGCGTTGACACCGCCCGCCGAGCCGTTCAATCGAAGCCGGAATCCGCCCTCGCGTGGGGTGAATTCGGGACCGTCTGCGACGCTCACTCGTTCCACGAAGCGGCCGTCGTCTGCTACCAGCAGGCCCGCACGCTTGCGCCGAGAGACTTCCGTTGGGCGTACTTCGCAGCCATTGTCGCGGACGAACTCGGAGAAGACTCCGTTCGTGTCAAGGCGGCATTCGACGTAGCGATCGGGTTGAGGCCGAACTATGCGCCCGCCCATTGTCGGCTGGCCGATGCCATGGCCCAACGCGGGTTGCTGGATTCGGCCCGGGCCGCGTATTCCGAAGCGTTGCGGATCGAACCCGATTTCGCGACCGGCCATCGGGGGCTCGGGCAGGTATACCTGTCGCTCGACGACACCGAGAAAGCCGTCAAACACCTGGAGAAAGCCTTGGATCTCGCGCCCTCCGATGGAGCGACCCTGTCCGCCATCGCCCAAGCCCATCGGCGCGCCGGCCGCCATGAGCATGCCGAACGGGCCGCCGAGCTTGCACGCCGATCCCCGGCGCCGGCGGTCATGCATGATCCGGTGCGCGACAAGGTCGCGCGGCTGGGAGTCAGCTCCACGCTGTGTTTCCGTCGTGCCCTCAGGCTCATGTTTCAGAAAAGGTACGTGGAGGCCATCGAGAACTTGGGGATCGTCGAGGAAGTCCTTCCCCGTGAGCCCAAAGTCAAGGTCCTGCTTGCAGATGCGCTCGCGAAATCAGGGAAGGTCGAACAAGCAATCGACCTGCTGTCGGAGGCGGTCAAAGACCGGAATGATGCACCCAGCATGCACCTCCGCCTGGCCGACCTCTTGATGACGCAAGAGCGAGCCCAAGAGTCGATGGCGCAGTTTCGCAAAGCCGTGGCGATTCGCCCGGAGGATTCGAAGATCCGGTCGATGCTCGCATCCGCCCTTGCACAACGGGGCGATCTGGAAGGCGCGAATCGGGAATTCGAGCGGGCGGCGAAGAACGGCCGACTCGATGCGATCGGATTCTACAACTGGGGTTGCGCGCTGCGGCAACAGGGGGACTCTGACAACGCCGCCGGTCGGTTCTCAGCCGCCTTGAAACTGAGGCCCCGATACGCCAATGCCCACTATCAGCTCGGCATGATCCTCGAAAAACTCGGGCGCCGCGTCGAGGCCATCGATCATTATCGCGCGGCGGTAACGACCGAACCGCGGCATCCGGCGTCGCGTCGGCTCAAAGCGCTCGGAAGCGGGACGCCGTGAGCATCGGTGGAACTACGGCCACGACCCGGTTCCAGGAGCCTCAACCGCGGCGGATTCGCGGCTTGCGGCCATTTCCCGAGGGCATTTGACATGGGACGGCAAAGCCCATACAGTGCGGCGTTCTAGTTTTGTTTGGGTTCTACCGGGCGCCGGACGGGCGCACGCACAGGATAAACGCGATGTTACCAGCCAGGCGAACGTCAAAATCAGTCAAGCGGGCCCGGCGCTCACACCACGCCTTGAAAGCCGTCAACGTCAGTGCATGCCCCCAATGCGGACAGGCGAAGCTGCCGCACCGGGCCTGCATGAATTGCGGATACGTCAGCCCGAAGGTCTCGATCAAGATCAAGTCCGAGGAGTAACCGGTCCTCATGCGGATCGCTGTCGATGCGATGGGAGGGGACCATGCCCCCGCTGAAATCGTCCAGGGAGCCCTGGACGCGCTGCAGCTTCTCGGCGACGACGACCGGATCGTCCTGATCGGAACGGACGCGGCTCTCGAGGCCCATTTGCCGCGCGACGAAAGTGTCCGGCAACGCATCGAACTGCACCCGGTCACCCAGGTCATCGAGATGGATGAGACGCCGCTCGATGCCCTCAAACAGAAGAAGGATTCATCCATCGTGGTGATGTCCAAACTCGCCGGCGAACGGCAAGTGGACGCCGTCGTGAGCGCCGGCAACACCGGTGCCTTGGCCGCGGCCTGTCAACTCAAGATGCGAACGCTCGGAAGCGTGCAGCGTCCCGGGATCGCGGTCGTGCTGCCCTCGTTTTACGGGCCGCTCACGATTTGCGACGTCGGGGCGAACGTCGCCCCCAGGCCGCAACACCTCTACCAGTACGCCCACATGGCGACCACCTACGCGGAGCAAATCCTCAACATCAACAACCCCCGCGTCGGCCTGCTCTCGATCGGAGGCGAAGCAGTCAAAGGCAACATGCTCGTCAAGCAGGCGCGCGAACTGATCCGCCAGGACTCCAGGCTCAACTTCGTGGGCAACGTGGAGGGGCGCGACCTGTTTCGCGGCAAGTGCGAGGTCGTCGTCACCGATGGGTTCGTGGGAAACGTCGTGTTGAAGCTCAGCGAGGGGCTTTCGGAGGGTCTTTTCGACACGATCGAGCGAGAGATCGCCGCAGAGGACCCGGAGCTGGGACTTCGATTCAAGCCGGTCGTCAAGGCGATTTGGGCACGCCACGATTACAGCGAATTCGGCGGGGCTCCCTTGCTAGGCGTTGACGGGGTGTGCATCATTTGTCATGGATCGAGTCGCCGTCGGGCCATTCGGAATGCGATTCGGGTGGCGCGAGACTCCGTGAATAGCAAATTGAATTCGATCATCCTGAACCGTCTCGCGGAGCAAGCAGTCGATGCATAGCATGCCCGTCAAGATTTCGGGGACCGGCCGCTTCCTTCCGGAGAAGATTCTTACGAACCAGGACTTCGAGGCCTTGGTCTCGACAACCGACCAGTGGATCAGAGAACGCACCGGAATCACGCAGCGGCACATTGCGGGGGAAGGCGAATCCACCGCGACCATGGCGGCAGAGGCGTCCCGAAACGCCCTCGCCGATGCCGGCTTGAAGCCGACCGAAATCGACATGATCATCGTCGCGACGATCACGCCGGAGTGCTTCTTTCCTTCAACGGCCTGTTTTGTTCAAGATTCAATCGGGGCCAACAGCGTCCCTTCGTTCGACATCAGTGCGGCGTGTAGCGGGTATATCTACGCCCTCCTGCTCGGCGCGCAGTTCCTGCAGAACGAACAATACCGGCACGTGCTGATCATCGGTTCCGAAACCATGTCGCGTATCACGGACTATCAGGACCGCTCCAGTTGCATTCTGTTCGGGGACGGCGCCGGCGCCGTGGTTCTTTCGGCCTCCAAGGATCCAACCGGCCCGTGCATTATTCATAGCAAGATGCACGCCAGCGGTGCGAATTCGACGATGCTGTGGGTGCCCGCCGGGGGATCACGGCTGCCCACGTCGGAAATGACCGTGCGAGAGCGGCTTCATTACATCAAGATGCAAGGCCGCGAGGTGTACAAGGTCGCAGTCAAGAAGAACATCGAGGTGATCGAGCGGACGCTCGCGGAAGCCGGCGTGAGTCCCGAGGAACTGGCGGTCGTAATTCCCCACCAGTCGAATCTTCGAATCATCGACTCGGCCCGCGAAAAATTGGGTCTGCCGAAAGAGAAGATGTTCACGAATATACAGAATTGCGGGAACACGTCGGCGGCGTCCATTGCGATGGGACTGGACGAGTGCCGAAAGACCGGTCGATTGACGGCGGGTGACATCGTGTTGATGGTTGCGTTCGGGGCCGGGTGGACTTGGGCGTCCGCTCTGATTCGGATGTAGGGATTCGCCTCGAAGGCGGAACGATGGATTGAAGAGTAGGGAAGTCTCATTGGATAAGACGGTCATTCTTTGCCCCGGTCAGGGCGCGCAGGTCGTCGGCATGGGTCGCGATGTCGCGGAGACCTACGACAGTGCGCGGCAGGTCTACGCCCGGGCGGATGAAATCCTCGGCATGGACTTGGGACGCCTGTGCTTCGAAGGTCCGGCCGAGCAGTTGAATCGCACCTCGACTTCGCAACCCGCAATTTTTGTTACCTCGGTGGCGATTTGGAGCGCCCTGGAATCGGAGGGCGTCGCCGCGGCATGGGCCCCTGGGGTCGTGGCCGGGCTGAGCCTCGGCGAATACACCGCGCTGCATATCGCGGGCATGCTGGATTTTGAGTCCTGCTTGCGGCTGGTGGCCGAAAGAGGCCGGTTGATGCAGGAGGCCTCGGACGCGGTTCCGAGCGGCATGGTGTCCGTCATGGGTCTCGACGAGCCCACAATGAACGAGCTGTGCCGAGAGGCCGCAGGTGGGGAAGTCCTTGCGCCGGCGAACTTTAATTGTCCTGGCCAAATCGTTGTATCCGGCTCCCAGGCCGCTTGTGAACGCCTGCGGCAGGCCGTCGAGAGTCAAGGGGGACGATCGGTCGCACTATCGGTGGCCGGGGCGTTCCATTCCGCCCTGATGGGTTCGGCGGCCGACGGCTTGACGGGCAGCCTGGCACGAGCACAATTCACGCCTGGGCGAATTCCGGTGGTGTCGAACGTCTCGGCTGACTATCATGGCGACGCCGATGGCGTTCGAGCGCTGCTTCGCGAGCAGGTCATCAAGCCGGTTCGCTGGCAGGCAAGCATGGAGCGGTTGATTTCCGACGGATTCAATCGCTTTTTTGAACTCGGGCCGGGCCGGGTGTTGAGCGGCCTGATGCGGAAGATTGATCGATCGGTGGAGATGAAAAACATCTCGACCGCCACGGGTATCGAAAAGGAATCGACTGCGGCTTCGGTCGGGGTAACTCACGACCCGTCGCATTGAGCGTGGAATTTTGACTGGCATGGATGGAATCAGGGATCTATTGGACCGGGTGGCGATCGTCACCGGCGGGTCGCGCGGCATCGGGCGTGCGGTGAGTCTTGCCTTGGCGTCGCGCGGGGCGAACGTGGTGGCTTGCGCCCGAAACGCCGAGCGGTTGGCCTCTTTGGCCTCCGAGGCGGCCGATCGACGCCTGCCCGGCAAGATCATCTCCCGCACACTGGACGTCACGGCGACCGAAAAGGTCGAAACCTGGGTGGACGACGTGGCGACTGATCTGGGTCGCCTCGACATTCTGGTCAACAACGCCGGCATCACGCGCGACGGTCTGGTCATGACAATGACCGATGAAGAGTTCGACGATGTGTTGAACACGAATCTTCGGGCCGTCTTCCTCATGACACGCGCGGCGGGCAAGCACATGATTCGCGCCCGGTGGGGCAGATTCATCAATATCACCAGTATATCCGGCATGATGGGGAATACGGGTCAGGCGAACTACGCCGCCAGCAAGGCGGGCGTGATCGGATTCACGAAGTCCGTCGCGAAGGAGGTTGCCCGTCGCGGTATCACGTGCAACGCGGTCGCCCCCGGATTCATCAAGACGGACATGACGAACGTTTTGTCGGACAAGATCAAGGAACAGGTGCTGCCGCTGATTCCGGTGCAGCGATTCGGCGAACCCGAGGAAGTGGCCGCGACCGTGGCATTTCTGGCTTCGCCCGCTGCGGCATATATAAACGGCCAGGTGTTGGTCGTAGACGGCGGTCTGCACATGTAATGAGACCGGGCGGCGGTCGCCCAGGAACAGTGCGGCACTCACGCGCCAGGTCGTTGACCGGTTGGGAGGTAGGATGACTTTGACAACGGATGAGATAAAAGACAAGGTTATCAAAATCGTCAGTGAACAAATGGGACAAGACAATACGTCGGAAATCACGTTGGAAACCTCGTTCGTGCATGATTTAAACGCGGACTCGCTCGACACCGTCGAATTGGTGATGAAGTTCGAGGATGCCTTCGAGTTGAGCATTCCGGACGAGGAAGCCGAGAAAATCCAGACCGTGGGCCAGGCCGTCGACTACATCAGTAAGTCCAAGGGCTAGCGGCCTTCAATTCAGGGCGAGTCCGTTCGGACCGCGTTTTTACCGGAGAAGGCAAGGATCGGATGTCTCAACGGCGCGTCGTAGTTACGGGCATGGGCCTCGTCAGTCCGCTTGGACATGCGGTTGACGTTTTCTGGGAGAAGTATCTCGCCGGAGAAAGCGGCATCCGGCCCGTTAAGCGCTTTGACGTGTCCGCTTTTTCGGTGCGGTTCGGCGGCGAATGTTATGATTTCGATCCCGGAACGCACCTCGATCGGCGTTCGCGACAACGCGTGGACCGGTTTGCCCAGTTTGCGATCTGCGCCGCGCTCGACGCATTCAAGAACAGCGGGCTGGAGCCCGGCGCCGGCGATCCCACGCGATTCGGCGTGATCACCGGATCGGGCATCGGCGGCCTCCAGGAACTCGAGGATCAACACACCCGCCTCATGAATAAGGGCCCCGATCGCGTTTCGGCCTTCACCATTCCGAAACTGATGGTCAATGCCGCCAGTGGCAACATCTCCATTCTGGTCCAAGCCCAGGGTCCCAACACGGCCGTAGCGACGGCCTGTGCATCGGCGACCCACGCCATGGGCGACGCACTGTCCACCATTCGCTCGAACTTGGCGGACGTGATGATCACGGGCGGCTCGGAGGCGGCCCTGACCCCAATCGGCCTTGCGTCATTTGCGACCATGAAGGCGCTTTCTCAACGGAATGACGATCCCACGTCTGCGTCCAGACCCTTCGATCGCGACCGGGACGGATTCGTGCTCGGCGAGGGCGCCGGCATGTTCGTGTTCGAGGAATACGAATACGCCAGAAAACGCGGGGCGCAAATCTATGCCGAGGTCCTCGGATTCGGCATGAGCGGCGACGCCTACCATATCACGCAGCCCCTGGAGCACGGCCAGGGCGGCGCGAGGGCCATGACGCTGGCGCTGCAAAACGCGCGGATGTCCCCGGACCGGATCGACTACATCAACGCCCACGGAACCGGCACCCCGCTCGGCGACGTGGCCGAGTCGGTGGCCATCCGCACCGTATTCCAGGCTCATGCCGACAAAGTCAGCGTCAGCAGCACAAAAAGTGCGATCGGCCACCTTCTCGGGGCGAGCGGTGGAGTCGAGTTGATCGCCACCATTCAGGCCCTCCGCTTCGGTGTCGTCCCCCCCACGCTGAATCTCGAAAACCCCGGAGAAGGTTGCGACCTCAACTACACGCCACTCACTCCGCGTGATCGGCGCATCAAAACTGCAATCAGCAATTCGTTCGGGTTCGGCGGTCACAATGCGTCCATCATCGTCGGCAAGGTGGCGTAGCCGACGGCCTCTAAATCGTGTCCCGGGCCGCACTTTCAAGGAAACCCATCGGTTCGTCGATAGAGTCGAGGTGGTTCCGCGCCCCCCAAAGAGGCGCCGGCTCGGATTACGCCTTCTCAGGACTCGCTGCAGCCAATGCTCGATCAGACCGACATCGACGCCGTCCTCGAAAGCGCCCAAACGGCGGTCGATGAGCTGGCCGACCGCGCCGATAGTCTGCTGGGAGCACCCTCGCAGTCTGACGCAACCGGCGGCAGCCGGGCAGAAACCGCGAGCGTGCCGACCGGCGGCGGCGGGGCGGACACCGTGAGCATGCCGACCGGCGGAATCGAGCGTATACTGCGCCTGCGGGTGCCGGTTGTCGTTCGGCTGGCGGCACGCTTCATGCCGCTTTCCGAAGTGCTGAAACTGGCGCCGGGCTCGATTATCGAGTTCGAGCGAAATGTGAACTCAGAGTTGGATCTTTTGGTCAACAACTGTCAAATCGGATCGGGAGAAGCGGTCAAGGTTGGCGAGCACTTTGGCATTCGGATCAGCTTCGTCGGCGACGTTCGGAAGCGCATCGAATCGCTCGGCGGATCGTAAGCGCGGTATCGCGCGAATGGGATGCCGGCCGTTGAGACGCCGCACCTTGCGTCAGGCGTTTTTGAAATCATCATGAGAATCGTCGTTACCGGCGCCGCCGGATTCATCGGCTATCACTTGAGCAAGCGTCTTCTGGACGACGGACACCATGTGATCGGCGTCGACAGCATGACGACCGGCAGCCAGCAGAATGCGGAAGACCTGGCGCGAGACTCGAGATTCAGCTTCATCCGGCAATCCATCAACGATCCGCTCGAAATCAACGGCGCCGTCAATCGAATCTTCGACTTTGCCTGCCCGGCCTCGCCGGTGGATTTCCGGGACAAGGCAATCGAGATCATGCAAACTTGCAGCGTCGGCGTAAAAAGCCTGCTCGATCTCGCCCTGGCGAAGTCGGCCCTCTTCCTGCACGCTTCGACGAGCGAATGCTACGGCGATCCCAAGGAGCACCCGCAGCCCGAAACCTACTGGGGAAACGTCAATCCGATCGGACCGCGATCGCCGTACGACGAGGGGAAACGCTTCAGCGAGGCCCTGACGTTCGCGTATCGGCGAACCCACGGAGTGCAGACCCGCATCGTTCGAATCTTCAATACCTACGGACCTCGAATGCGGGCCGACGACGGGCGGGCCCTACCGACGTTCATCAACCAAGCCCTAGCCGGCGACCCGATCACGGTACACGGTGACGGTTCTCAGACCCGGTCGTTTTGCTTCGTGTCCGACCTGGTCGAGGCCATTCTGCGCACCGCCGACAGCGACTGCCACGACCCGATCAATATCGGGAACGACGCCGAGATCACCGTGATGGAGGCGGCCCGATCGGTCATCGAGTTGGCCGGCAGCAAGAGCGAGCTGGTGTGTATCGATCGTCCGGTCGACGACCCCGAGCGCCGCAGGCCCGATCTCACCCGCGCCCGAGACATCCTCGGCTGGAACCCGACGGTTCCCTGGCGAGACGGGCTGGCCCGGACCATCGCGTATTTCCGCTCGCCGGATCAGGCCTGACACGTCGTGGCGGACATCCCGAAACCGCGATGCGATCAGCGATTGGCGTAGCGCGCCGCGGCGGATCCCCGAACGACCTGAACGAGATAGAGGAACAGGCACATCGCCACCGGAGTCGCGACGGCCAGGAACATCAGGATTTCATCGTCGATTCTGATCACGCGCTCCCATTCATGGAATTCCCTTTCAAGCGTAATGGCAGTGCAGAGACAGGAAGACAGCACCACTGCGATCAGGACAACATACCCCGCCGCGTAGGCCGCCACTTGAATGGACGCAGAGAGCAAATTGCGACCCGTTCGAATTCGGAGCCAAACGGCTGCAA
>JAPULF010000178.1 GCA_027295245.1 Planctomycetota bacterium | reverse complement strand
GCAAACGACGAGGTGGGTGCGCATGGCTTTCTCCCGAAGCAAAGTATGAAGGGGACCCGCCGGCCGCCACAACGGGGCCGGTCGAGTGGAGTGCGTGTTTTGATTCCGTAGCTGCCACGGCGCTGAATCACCAGGGTGTGTTCGAGATCGAAACCGCGCGAACTATACACGAAGATCACGCCGGTGGGACCACCCTGTCGTTAAGTTTGACGGACCGAACGGTCGGAAAGACGAGATGGGTCGTCGCGAAAGTTCAAGAATGTAGACGCAACGCCCGCGGCGGGTTCTGTGAATTGTTGGAGAATGAGCGAGGCGATCGAGCGCCGGATCGGGCGTGTAACATCGGAACATTCGATCGAAACCGGAGTTGCGCGTTTACTGTCGATTAAGCGTGTCCTATTAATGCGGCGACCACGCGCCCCACGTTGCAGGAAAGAGCCTCCAGGTCGTATCCGCCTTCCAGCACGAGGACCAACCGTCCGTCGCACTCCGCGTCGGCCAAATCCATGACCGTGTCGATCAACCACGAGTAGGCCGTGTCGGTCAGATTGATGCCTGCCAGGGGGTCGCGGACATGGGCGTCGAAACCGGCCGAGACCAGCACAAAGTCGGGCGAAAATGCGCGGGCCGCCGGGAGAAACTGCTCCTCTAGGACGCGTCTATAGTCGTCGTCGCCCGCGCCGGGCATCATGGGCAGATTGAGCGTCGTTCCCTCGCCAGGCCCGATCCCGCGCTCTTCCGCCGTGCCGGTGCCGGGATAGCAATGCGCCGGGTGTTCGTGAATGCTACAGAAGAAGACCGTCTCATCTTCTTCGAAGATGTGTTGGGTCCCGTTGCCGTGGTGTACGTCCCAGTCGAGAATCAAGACCTTCCCGATATCGTGCCGGCGTTGGAGATACCGTGCCGCGATCGCGATGTTGTTGAACAGGCAGAACCCCATGGACACATCCCGCTCCGCGTGGTGGCCCGGAGGGCGGACGGCGCAGAAGGCGTTTTTGACCTCGCCGTCCATCACGGCATCACACGCCGCCAGCACGCCGCCGACCGCCAGGCGCGCGATGTCGTAGCTTTCCGGGCAGATTGCGGAGTCGGTGGAATCGACGTATCCACGCCGGTCGGCGCAGGCCTGGCGGACCCGGTCGGCATAGCCGGAGGCGTGGATCGCCTCAATATGGGACAAGTCGGCCGGTAACGCGGAGATTTCCCTGACGCGGTCGAGCAGTCCGCGGCGCTTCATCTCCCGGACGATCGCGCGGAGTCGATCGGGGCGTTCGGGGTGTGCGTCACCGGTGTCATGGAGCAGGAAACGATCGTCATAGACCCAGCCGGTTCGGTTCATGTCGGCATTCTACCGATCCCGCGGCGGTGGGCGAAGATGTTGCAATTGTCACTCGGGCCGCGTCCGGCTAGTCTATGGCACGCATTATTGGAGGACGCGTGAGCGCAGCCAAGAAGAAATGGATTTCCCGACTTGTCAAGTTCGGCGTATGCCTCGGCGCGGTGCTTTATCTCAGGTCCAACGTATCGCTCGATGACCGAATCAAGCTCATTGGCTCGCCGGACGAAAAGCACGAGGTCATCTCGTACAATGACCGGTCTGTAACGATTCGGGACGAAAACTCCGGACAGGAGCGCGTGGTCCCCTGGGCGGACGTTGTCAAAGCCCCTGAAGATCGAGAGAACGCCGACGCGATCGAACGGGGGCTCATATCGATCGTTCGGCAGACCGATTGGTCCTGGGCCGGGTGGGCCTTGTTGGCATTCGGTCCGGCGACGTTTTGCATCGCGTGGCGGCTGCGGCTGTTGCTGAAGATGCAGAATATTTCGATTCGCTATCGCGACACGCTCTTGCTGACGTTCGCGGGCAACTTCTTCAATTTCGCGATGCCGGGCACCACGGGCGGCGACCTCTACAAGGCCTACCACATCGCCAAGCGGACGCACAAGCGGACCGAGGGCGTCACCGTCGTTTTTCTCGATCGCGTGATCGGGCTGATCAGCTTTCTGCTTTTGTCGGCGGTGGCGATCTACCTCGCCAGGCACCGAGGCACGATCGGTTGGTTTGGCTCGGCCATTGGCTATTCGATGCTCGCATTCTTCATCACGGTCGGGTTGTTCTTCTCGCGCCGCGTTCGGCGCTGGATTCGATACGATGCCATCTTGAAGCGACTGCCGTTCGCGAGCGTCGTGCGGCGGGTCGACGAAACGGCCTTCAACTTTCGGTATCACCCTCGACAGACCATAACTGCGCTGCTCGTGACGATATTCGTTCACTTCTTTTTCATTTCGGCGGTGTACCTGTTGGCTCGCGGTCTGGGCATTCACCCGAGCGGGGAGGCAACGGCGACCGGCCTCTATTTGGCGGTGTTTCTGGCAGTTGTTGTGGGTTACCTCTTCGCCGCGATTCCCATCAGTTTCCAGGGGCTCGGGCTTCTCGAAGCCGTGTTTATCAAGGTGCTCGTCGAGGGGGGATGGTGCGGCATGAGTGAAATGCTCGCGCTGACGCTCGGCGCCCGGTTGGTTCAAGTCGTGTGGGCCCTGCCGGGGGCTATCGTCCCGTGGCTCGGTTTCGGGCGGCCGCCCGGTCACACGGCCGACGACGCATTCAAGGATGCCGAGACCCCTAGGGAAAAAGCGGACGTCGGCGTGGTCGGTGGGGCGGCATAGTTGAAGTGGTTTTCGGTCGGGCACGCGAACGGGTACCGGCGAAGTTTCGATCCAGCGACGGGGAGCATCGCCGGCGCGGCCGGGGTGCAAGGCACGAATACACACCGGCGAGAACCCGGCCCGCGGGGACCAGGGCGTCGATGCTCCCCTGTAAACTCCGCCATGACCGGGATTTTTCAGTATCCGTGCAGGTGCCGGGGTTCTTTGACACCTTCTAATCGGTTACAATTGTCTCGGTTGAATTTAGCAATTCCGGGCAACACAGGAGTGCGGCATGAATCCCGATATGTCTATACAAAACCTGCTTTCCAACATGAAGGTCCACGAGGCCTCGGATCTGCACCTGAAGGCCGGCATGCCCCCGACCTACCGCGTGGGCGGGCATCTTCGGGTGCTCGACCTGCCGGTCATGTCGGGCGACGATATCGATGCTTGCATGACACCGATCATTCCGCCCAAGCGGCGCGAATTCTACGAGGAATTCGGGGACCTCGACTTCGCGACCGAACTCGCCGATGGGGACCGGTTTCGGGTGAATATCTTTCGCGCGGGAAGCAAGATGAACTCCGCGATTCGCCGCGTGAAGGGCGAGATCGCGAGCTACAAGGATTTATATCTACCCGAGATTTACGAAAAACTGATCGACAAGACCCATGAGGGGCTGATCATCGTCTCCGGCGTGACCGGTTCGGGAAAGAGCACCACCCTGGCGGCCATGATCGAGCAGATCAATGAAACGCGCAAGGAGAACATCGTTACGATCGAAGATCCCATCGAATACCTCTTCCGGCCGGTGAAGTCGATCGTTTCGCAGCGCGAGATCGGCATCGACATCCCGACCTACGGGGAGGGCCTGAAGTACATTGTCCGGCAGGACCCGGACGTGATCTTCATCGGCGAGATGCGCGACAAGTTCACGATGTCGGCGGCCCTTCAGGCGGCCGAGACGGGCCACCTGGTATTCGGCAGTCTGCACACCGCCGAT
>JAPULF010000177.1 GCA_027295245.1 Planctomycetota bacterium | reverse complement strand
TGTGTGGAGCGCCGAGGAAAGAAAACTGTACGGTCTCAATGCCAGTGGCCGGTCGCCGGCCGGGTTGACGCTGGCGGAGTTGCGGTCCGAGTGCGGAGACGACATCCCCCTGATCGGCCCGCTGCCGGTTTCGGTGCCGGGGGCGGTCGATGGCTGGTTCGAGCTGCACGGGAAGTTCGGCAAGCTGCCCATGTCGGAGGTGCTGGCGCCGGCGATCGAGTACGCACGCAATGGGTTTCCGGTTTCCGAGTTGATCGCGCATTACTGGAAGCTCGGCGGGCGGAAGCTACGCGACCAGCCGAATTTCGCCACGACGTTTCTGCCCAAGGGACGCTCCCCCGCCAAGGGGGTTCTGTTTCGAAACCCCGACTTGGCGCGGACGTACGAGATCCTCGCGACCCAGGGTCGCGACGCGTTCTATCGGGGGACGCTCGCCAAGACGATGGACTCTTTTTGCAGGCGCGTGGGGTGCTACCTACGGGCCGCGGATTTTTCGGCACACACGTCGACGTGGGTCGATCCCGTGTCGACGAACTACCGCGGCTACGACGTGTGGGAAATGCCGCCCAATGGCCAGGGCATCGCCGCACTGCAGATCCTGAACATTCTGGAACCGATCGATCTGCGTTCGATGGGCCATAACAGCGCCGCCCATCTGCATCATTTCATAGAGGCGAAGAAGATCGCGTACGAGGACCGGGCACGATTCTACGCCGATCCGTCCTTCAACGAGATTCCGGTCGAGGACTTGATCTCGAAGGCATACGCCAGCGGGCGGCGCCGGCTTCTCGATCCCCGCGCGGCATCCAAGCGGTTGCCTGCCGGCAATCCGAGACTGTCACACGGCGACACGATCTACCTCACCGTGGCCGATCGCGACCGGAACATGGTGTCGCTGATACAAAGCAACTATTCCGGGTTCGGTTCGGGGCTCGTGCCGGACGGATTGGGGTTCGTTTTCCAGGACCGCGGGGCGTTGTTCACATTGGCCGACGACCACTTCAATACCTACGCCCCCAAGAAGCGTCCGTTTCATACCATCATTCCCGGATTCGTGACCAAGGCAGGCCGACCGTACCTCTCATTCGGCGTGATGGGCGGCGATATGCAGCCGCAGGGGCACGTGCAGGTGCTCTGCAACATGATTGACTTCGACATGAACGTCCAAGAGGCCGGCGACGCGTCCAGGTGCCGGCACGTCGGATCCTCCCAGCCGACCGGGCAGCAAATGACGAACGGCGGAAGGGTGATGCTGGAGTCGGGCGTGCCGAAGGAAGCGCGCCGGGCCCTGCAACAAATGGGACACACGATCGCATCTCGATCCAGCGGATTCGGAGGGTATCAGGCGATCATGTATGATAATAAAAACGACGTCTATGTCGGGGCGTCTGAATCACGAAAGGACGGACAGGCGGCAGGCTACTAGTTTTTCGGAAAGGGCCTTGCTGTGGCACCGCCTTCTGATCGTAGCCCCTCCGGTTGAGCACCGGAGTCACAGATTTGATCTTACGGATGTGAGTGTGTGAAACCATGCTTGACGAAAACCTGTCGGTCGACAATTACTGAACCGCTCCGCACAGAAGGAGGAGCGCAAATGAACGCAGACGGTCGTTTCAGGCGCTATTTGACGTTGCTTGCATTGCCGGGCTTAACACTTCATTGGCTTGGTTACGGGGCCTTCGCGGGTACGCCGTCGAATGCGGTACTGATTGCAGCCATGCCGCCGGGCACCGAAAGTGTGATAGTGCAACGTGTCTCGACGTTGAAGGGCGAGAACTCGATCGTCCGCGACGACTATTACGAAGCGGTGCCTACTCGTTTGACGTGCAAAAACATCAAAACGGCGGTTCGGGACGCCACGTATCAGGCTTCTGTTGTTGTGTCTGCCTGGGGAGCCTCGGATTTTCGGATGCCGCCCGACACCGGGATGACCGGTAACTACAACGAGCGTGCTATCTACGTCGTAGAACAAACGCTGGCGAATCTCAGAAAACAGCTTGAAGCCGGTCGAGACATAGAAGGGCTTGACGGCCGTTTCGATGTAGCCGGCGTCAGGGTCTTTAGAGGCACGATCGATGAAGAGTCGTTTGATGGCCATACAATGAACTCCGCTGGGGAAACATGGTTCGTTGCTATCCCGGACGACCACACCGTCGTCAGTGCCGAGTCGCGCGCCGACATCGTGTACATGTTGAAGTCTTTGAAAGAGAAGCGATCCGCCATCCCACGCAGGTGGCGAGCAATTGGCGTGGGGCACAACCTGGACTCACCGCTCGTTATATTGCGGCAGTACCCGCCGCCGAAGAAAAATCGGGATCCCGACATGGACATGTTCGTTCCTCCGCCGGACACAGGGACCACACATTTCGCGTTGACGCTGCCTCAGGTCAGGTCAGCCCGAATGAGAATCTCGATTAAAGCGAAGAATGTCGACAAAGCAATTGATTGGTACAAAGACGAGTTTCTGGATGAGTCGGAATACGTGTGGAACGTGAAGCGAACCGACGCCGGAGTAACAGGTACGCTTGACCCGAAACGCCCGGGCGAGAAGCCGGACAGTCTGGGGCTTAGGTGGGTTGCGCTGTTCGGCGCGTGTGTGATGCTTTAGCTTGGTGCAAGGCGGCGCGCGAACGCGACGCGGGAGTCGGAGTCAGCCATGAAGATACGATCCACCACAATCCTGTCGGTGCGACGCGACG
>JAPULF010000176.1 GCA_027295245.1 Planctomycetota bacterium | reverse complement strand
TCGGCGTACGCCGCCGGCGCAAAAGCGCATGTGAGTCCCACCAGAAAACGAATTGCTCGTCGCATCGTCGCACCCTCCGAAATGCCAGCCGCCCCACGCGGCTCCGTTCCACCAGTAGGATAGCGGGTCGGGTGGGTGAGGGTCAACGGACGGTGCTGCCCGCCGGCGAACAGACGTCCGCCGACAGCGATCTCGGTCCGAGAAAAGCGGACAGCCACCGCCCTGCCCCCCGATGCTTCCACAATGCGGCGTTGACGCCGTAAGTCTCGCAGATATGATTGGCATTCCAGGTGGATCAATTCGGACAATTGTCTTACTGGCGTCCCGCAACCCTTGCGCAGCGGCCCGCCCGGCATACGTAGGCAACGGAAAGAGAACCCGTACCGCGAACACAGAGAGGTTATGTCATGCAGCGCAATCGCAAACTACGTCTGGGTATGCTCGCCGCGCTGGCGGGGGTGATGATTGCGGTTGGATGCGGTTCTCCGATCGGCGTGCTGCCGAACGGCGACCCGGTTTCCGGGCGGCTGAAGGTGTTGATCACCGACGCACCGTTCCCATTTGACCTGGTCGAGGAAGCCCTCGTGACCATCACGCGCGTCGAAGTGCATTACGCCGGCGACGGCGCGGTCGTCGAAGAGGAGGGCGGGGATGACGACCGCCAGACTCCCGCCGCTGACGACGCATCCGAAGATGCCGACGCCAAGGGGGATGAGGCCGCGGCCAAATCGCCTCACAGCACGTCGGAAGCCGACGACGATGATTCGGATAACGACGAAGGGCTGCAAGACACCGACGTTGACGAGTCCGACAGCCCCTGGATTCTGATCTACGACGACCAAGACGGCCAGACGTTTGATCTGCTCGACCTGCGCGACGGCAAGACCGATTTCCTGGCCGACGCCGAGCTGCCGGCCGGCAAATACACGCAAATGCGCATCCACGTCAGCGGCGGCAGCATCCTGCTGACCGACGGACGCGACTTTGATCTCCGCGTCCCCAGCGGCGACACCAGCGGCATCAAGCTGCACTTCCAGTTCCAAGTCGAGGGCGACGCGGAAACCACGCTGCTGCTCGACGTCGATCTCGAAAAGGCTTTCAAGCCGGTCCCGGCCGGCCCGTATAGCGACGCCAGCGAAATCCGTGAGTTTCACTTCAGCCCGTCGCTGGCCATGAGCGTGACCGAAGTCGAGTCCGACAAAGATGAAGAGTACGCCGAAGAGGCCGACGGCGACGACTCGACGGACGATGACGGATCGGATGCCTAACAATGCTGACCATGCACGCGATCAGTAACTTGATCGAACCGCACGACGGCCCACGGTCCATCGGCACGGCGACTCTGGCTGTGGTACCAATGGCGAATCGATATGTAATTATCCCAGCTAACTGGGATTTGTGAGATCACGACTGCTTACTCGGGAAGCTTGCCAACTGGTTCGCCGCTCTCGCTGAGCAACTCGATTGAGGGCGGGTTAGTGGCGGCGTTGAAGAAGGCTTTAGCTCCATTCTTGGCCGTGAGCGACAATCCCTGAACCGGAGTGTCCGTCTTGTTCAGAAAGCTCTTCGCCGGTGCATGCCCGATGAAAGATAACGGCAAGCCGCCCTTATCTCGTATGAGTATTCCGTTGGTGCCGTCTTTCATGATAAATAGGTTCATCCCTTCGCCGGAGCGGTGGTCCAATCCGAGTCCGACCGAGTGGTCGGGTATGTAACCGTAGCCGCTCCGTTCGAATCCTTGTTCGTCGTTGATGACGATGCCGTGAGACGGCCCGATACGGCGTCCAATATTCGGATCGGGCGTAGGAGAGCCAATGCCCACACGGTCGATGCCGTTCTCATCGAGTATGAGCATGCCGTAGCTGCTGTGGTTGAGTTTCTTGAACCAGTCCATGTTGGGAAAGCGCTTGCCCCACTGCTTGACCGCCTTGTCGAAGTCGGTTCGCACCCGATGGTCAGCGTGGGGAATCGGCGCTCCGATCAGAATTCTCTCCCGGCCCTGATCATCCTCGATGATGATCCCCTTCAGTCGCAGCACGTCAGGTTCCTGGGCTTTGCTGGCGAACCCGACAACGAGTCCACCGATGATGAGCATTGTCAATCCGACACAATACATTCGCAGGGTGTGGATCTGGCGGGTCAAGCGTCTGAGATGATCGTGATCCGAGTCTCGATCCTGGTTGCCGGTCATGTCGCGCTCCTTGTCGTGGATAGGTCTTCTTGGATTTAATAGCTCGCTTCTCATCGGATGCTATTGCTCGTTGCCTGGAGCCACAAGGCACATAGAACGGAAGCCGCCTCGATACCTGTCATGGTCATGCCGCCTCATACGGCGTAAGTCGCAGACTGCCCGCACTCCGGACACGTCCCGCTCTCGTTGCCGCGAAGGTTGTAGCCGCAGGGGCAGTGGCCGGGCAAAGGGCGGTCGAGCAGGACGCAACTCGCCGCCAGGAGCACGGTGGTAACAAGAGGCATCCAGAGCGGAATTGAGAGCATGAAGCCGGGCATGGGTGCGGCACGATAATCGGGCCACCAAATCGCGGAAGTAGTTCGCTCTGGCCTCCAGCCATCTGCAAGACCGAGCACTCTGAATCTCAGGAACTGATAATGAATCGCACCGGCACCAATCCCGACGACCTGCGTTCGGGATGTGTTCGACACGACATATGCCCCCGACCAGCGCAAGCTCGCTAGCCACGCCCCCGCGAGCAATACGCACACCACCACCCCGCCCCACTTCGCAACCCGCAGCAGTCGGGAGCGGCGTCTCATGAGCGTCTCAGCTTGCGAACCGCAACGTAGACGATCACGCCCACAAGTAGAAGCAGTGCGCCCATACCCGGTTTGGCCCACCGAGAAACGGTACGGGTTGCCCTGCCCGAAGCGACCCCCCAATTCTCGTCCCTGATCACTCATCGCACAGGATTGTAACCGCTTCCGTCCGCTGTTCCACCGCTGTTACTGATCGTCGCCCCGTGCCAGCTCGATCAGAGCGCGCGCCGTTCGACGGCCCACTGAAATATTCGGGCTATAGTGCTTTTGCCCGATTGCGGTCTGGCGTCGCCCCGGCATAATCTGAACGGGACGGGCCAGCGCCTCGGGGGGCGCTCGGGCGGCGCTTGTATGTCCTCGGCGAAAGGAGCACGACCTCAGATGGCCGACTACATCCCGTCGGTCCACGGCGAACCGCTCACGGAATGGCAGTTCGACGGCCTGTCGTGGGACGTAACGGAGCAGGTCGATCTTTCTGTGAACGATGTCGGCTCATCGCATGTCCGATGGCCTCTGCGCACGGACTCGGGCTGGACAAACGACCGTGGTGACGAATGCACGTCAAAAGAAAGCGAAAGCGTTCGCCCATCAACCCGAAGGAGGCAAACATGTCGAAGCGAATGAACAGTCTGCCGGACGTCTTCGTCGGAATTCCGATCATCCTCTTTACGTTTTGGGCAATCGTCGTCCCCACCCAGGCGCAGCAGAATACCGATGAGCCAAGTGGTATCGCGCCGGAGAGAATCTCTGGCATGATGATCGGCCCGGTGCCTGGTTTGACTTCGGATTGGCACCCCGCCCCGTTGGCCACCGCAATCCCGCTCGGCGACATCGTCCAGTTCAGGCAGCCGGCTCCGCCCGAAGCGAAGATCACGTGGATCGGTGCCTATGAAGTGCTGCGCAACGAGTCGGGATCTGTGGCCGAATGTCCCCTGCGAGAGGTCGGCAGCCATTTGATACGCGTCCAGGTGCTCGTGCCGGACGGCGTCGACGGGCAAAACTCGATCGACCTTGATGTTGTGGACATCGCGCCGGCGAGCATCGAGCTAAGCTTGTCTGTCTGGGTCGACCCGGTCGAGCTCGACCAGAATTCGACCAACGAAGAGACGATGTTCTATTACTTCATGTTTCCGTCGGTCGCCGAGTTGAAGGACCTTGGTGACGGGCGCTACCGCACGTCGGTGCGCCGCCGAGTGAACTTCGACGCAACGGTGGATCCCCCAGGGTTCAAGCCGCTGATCGAGTGGCGTTTTGATAACACGGCGCGAGCGCTGCACAGCCCGGCTGTGCATTCCTACGCCGACGTCGGCTGGCACGACGTCTCGGCCGGCCCCCTGAACAACCCGGCAGAAGTGCAGATCGAAACCTATCGGGTCAGAATCACCAGCCATACGTCCTCGCGGAACATCGTGCCGGAAGGTGAGCCGATCACGTTCGAGGCCGTGACCGAGCCGAGCGGCTATGAGGACGAGATTACCTGGATTTCGAGCACGAAGTACGGCACCGCGAGCCCGGTCCTCGGCAGGGGGCCGAGCTTCATCGTCCAGTTCGACGACAGCTGGGGTCGACACGGGAGCGGTATCGGTTTCCAGTGGCTCGGCGTCAAGGCCGACAACACAGTATTCAACCAAGATCAAAAGAACACGAACCCCAATCGTTGCTGCTGTTGTGACGGGACCGTGGCGGCCACCTCTGAAACCATCGTCTGCACAAAGACCAGCACGAAAGACGACGGAGGCAACTCGGTCTATTACTTCTCTGGGGAATGCTTCGAAAGGGCCGTGGACCTGCGAATCAGGGGGCGCGGGCTGGACTTCATCTGGGCCCGCAAGTACCGCTCCCGGTTCGGCCTGGACACGGTCCAGGGCAACGGCTGGGACTTCTCCTACAACATCTCCCTGCGGCAGAGCGGTCCCAACATCACCGTCCTTGAGGGCAACGCCCGGACCGACCTTTATCTACTTCAGCTCGATGGCACCTGGACCATCAAAGAGGCCTTCCGCACCCTCTCGCAGAAGGAGAACGGCAGCTACACGATGACCTTCTCCGACACCGGCAGGTGGGATTTCCACCCGTTTGACGGCAGCCCCTGGCAGGGCAGGATCAGCGCGATTGTCGGTCGCAACGGCAACACCCTCTCGTTCGACTACGACGGCCAGGGCAGGCTCGTCACGATCCACGACACACTCGACAACCCCCCGGGCAACCCGCGCGAGATCACGATCGCGTATAACGACCACGGCTTCATCGAGTCCGTCACCGACTTCTTTGACCGACGACAGGTGCGCTACGAGTACTACCAGGAGGGCGATGCGGGCGGATCGTTCGGCGATCTCAAGTCCGCAACCACGCCGGCGGTCCACGACACACCCACCGGCAACAACTTCCCAGACGGCAAGACCACGGTCTACACCTACTCGAAGGGCTTCGCCGACGAGGCGCTGAATCACAATCTGCTGACGATCACCGATCCAAAAGGCCAGACCTTTGCCACGAACACCTACGGCGACAGCGGATTCAGTTTCGATCGCGTCACGCGCGAAGTTCGCGGCGACCCCGGCGACATCATCGACTTCGTGTACGGGCCGGTCGAGCCCTCCGCGGAAAACAATTTCGCGATATCGCAGGTCATCATGAACGACCGCGTCGGCGACGTGAAGGTGACCCTGGTCGACGCCGGCAACCGCACCGTGATCCAGCGCGAGTACACCGGCCGCTGGGATCCCGACCAGCCCACCACCCCGGAAGACTTGCCGACGCCCGATTTTCCGAAGCTCCGCAACGCAGACCCTGATTTCTTCGAGACCCGCTGGATCCGTAACGACGACGCGCTGCCGCTTGAGACTACCCACCCTAACGGAAACGTCGAGACCTTCGTCTATGACGAAGACAACAGCGACCGCCGTTCACAGGGCAACATGCTGCGGCACTGCCGCGAGCCGGGCACGCATACCCCCCCCGGCGATCAGGCACGGATTTGCGAGGATTTCGAGTACG
Source organism: Planctomycetota bacterium (assembly GCA_027295245.1). Taxonomy (GTDB): domain Bacteria; phylum Planctomycetota; class Phycisphaerae; order UBA1845; family UTPLA1; genus JAPULF01. The sequence continues at coordinate 380 of JAPULF010000176.1, read as the reverse complement.
AGCACGGTTTTGGCGGCTGCTGCGGCACCAACTTCATCACGCGTCACGTCGACGGCCGCGGCAATGAGACGCTGCACACCTACGATCGATTCGGAAATCGCGAGCACACGCAGCACCGCATCGATTCCATCGTCGAGGACTTCACCTACAACCAGTTCGGCCAGATGACCTCGCACACGCTGCCCGACAACGGCAGCAGCCACCGGCGGCGCGACAGATTCACCTACTACGAAGGCGGCCGCCAGTTCGGCTACCGGGAATCACAGATCATCGACTTCCGGGGCGAGAACCTGACGACCACCTTCGAATACGACCGCGTGGGCAACATGACCCGCACGATCGACCCCGAAGGCCACGATAGGCAGTACGTCTACAACCAG
>JAPULF010000175.1 GCA_027295245.1 Planctomycetota bacterium | reverse complement strand
TGCTGATCGGGCTGATAGTCGGACTTCCGATGCAGGCGGTAGTGACCAATTTCCTGGCATTCGGCGACTCTCGGGCAATCACCGTCGCAGCAAAGATGGACGCCATGTGGTTCGTGAGTTCCGGTTTGTGTTTGGCATATTTGTCCGGTCTGGCACTGATCTGTATGAACCCGATCGGGCTCCGGCTGCTTCGGCCGGTGGCGGCGGTGGGGCGGATGGCGCTGACCAACTACCTGACACACTCGATCGTGTTCACGACGATCTTCTACAGCTACGGCTTGGGCCTTTTCGGAGGGGTGCGACACTCCACGACGCTGGCGATGGTGTTCGGCATGTTCGCGATTCAATTGATTGTGAGCCCCATCTGGCTGCGGCGGTTTCGGTTCGGGCCGTTCGAGTGGGTTTGGCGTTCGTTGACGTATTGGCGGGTGCAGCCGTTTGTGCGATGAAAACAGTCTTCAGTTGTCAGGCCCCCTGCGGGCCGCTTTTCTTGCTACTAATGTCTATTTCTGAGGACGGAGGCGCATCAGTAGCAGGATGGGCCAGCCGAGGTATTTCTCGGCGCGGGGGGAGCGGGCGGCGGCGGCCTCGTCGATGGGGTGCTCGCTGAGGTGGTCGATGGCCAGGCCGGCGCGGACGGCGGCCATGACGTAGTCGCAGATCTGATTGGCGGCGGAGGCGGGGCGGATCTCGAGGCCGGTCTTCGGGTCGGTGAAGCGGGCGGTCACGCCGCGGAGCATCATGGCGGGGTGCATGACGGAGATGACGACAAAGCCGTCGGGGCGGCAGATGCGACGGAACTCGCCGAACGGGACATCAAGTTTGTGGATGTGGTCGAGGACCAGGAAGCAGGTGACGCGATCGAAGGCGGCGGTGTCCAGCGGGAGCGGGGTCTGGAGGTCGTGGGCGATGAACCTGACGCCGTCGGCCCCAGGCTTGGCACGGGCGGCGGCGAGCATGCCCTCCGAGAAATCGACGGCAGTCACCCGAGCGCCGGCTGCGGCGAGCGGGAGGGAGTGACGCCCGGTTCCGCAACCGATGTCGGCGAGATCGAGGCCGCGAACGTCGCCGAGTAGGCCTTGGATGCGGTCTTCTTCCAGCATGACGAGGGGATTGTCCTCGCCGTCATAGATTTCGGACCAGCGGTCGTAGCCTTCGCGGGTCGGAAGGTCTTGGGAGTCGGGCATTTCAGTCGCTTTCAGCCTTCAATTTGCAGGTGAAACACTGTATCGCACAGCTTTCTCGGTGCAAATTCCCGCAATTACCTGCAACCTCGGTGGTGCGAGGCGACGGACGGCCCCGTTCAACGCCCCGCGTCGGCGCGGCTTCCTGAATCTAATTCCATGACGTGCTCTGCGTTCCCATGCGACAATCGTTTTTGTCTCCGTTGCTGGAACGCGCTCCCCTTCGGGTCGCGGCTGAACTGGGTTGTCGGCGCCTGATCTGGTTGTGGCGAAAGCCGGGTCACCTTCGGCTTCTTGAAGTGCTGGATGGTGTCCACGGCCGGAAGGCGAATGGACTTAAACTCGGGATAGTCGGCCGCGTCCTGCACCTCGATCAAAAAATCTCGCAGGTCGGCGGACGCCACGACCGCCCTGCTTCCTTCGTGGTCCTCCAGAAAATTGTCGAAGTGCGAAAGAATGATGTGCCGGGGCCTCAAGCGCTGGATGACCTCGCGTGGATAACCCTCCACGTTTCTCCAACCGGGCACGCACAGGATTGCCACATCTACGGACAGATCGGATTCCGGGAGACCTTCCGAACCGTTGCTGGCAGATCCGACGAAATAGACGGTAAACACGATGTCTTCCCGCCGCGAGCCCACTCTTGATTCGCGGTTGCCGGACAACTTGAAGAAGTACGCGTAGGTTTCCCCAACCTTGAATTCATCGGCCCGGTCGGGAACGGCGGTGAGCGGCTCCTCCACCTTGCCGGGATAGAGCAGCGTGTTTCCCAATTGGGGGGCATGCTCGGACAAGACGGCCATGTATTCGAGGCTGTCGTTCGAGGCACCGCCCGCCGGGCGCCATTGCTCGTCGGTCCGAACCTGCTCGCAACGATTGACGACATCGGGGCCGTATCCGTTGAGGATGTTTCGGGTGGTCATGCTGCCATAGACCGGAACGTCTTCCCATCCCGGAAATCTCATCGCGGCGGGGAGGTCCAGCATGTGGTCGTAGTGCGAGTGCCCGATGAAGATCGCCCTCGCGACCGGCAGGGCCTCGATCTTCTTCCTGACCATTTCCACGTCGGAATCGATCTCACCGAACGCTACATCGGCGGTGTCGTGGTAGGAGAAGAACGGATCGGTCAGCACGGCGGCGTCGCCGAGCTGGATGTGGTGACAAGCGGTGCCGAGCCAGAGCACTTGCAGGGTGGTGGTGTAGTTCGGATCGGTCCTGGCCAGCGGTTCCTCGTCGTTGGTGATGACAAGGACCTTTCCGGCCCGTATGGGGAATTCGCCGGGGCAGCCGCTGATTGCGGGGATGGCGGCGATCAGCGTGATCAAGACTACTCGAATTCGTCGATGCTTTGATGTCACCATGAAGAATCGATCATAGCGAAGCGGGTCGCTCTGGCAAGATTCTCTTTAGACCGGAAAAAGAGCGGCCCGACGATCGCAAAGAGACGAGCGCGACCCCATCACCACGCGCAGAAGGAAGCGTCAGGCTCATAACAGACCGCTTCGTTGCCCGCGATTATCTCAACGCTGTGAATGATCGGGTTG
>JAPULF010000174.1 GCA_027295245.1 Planctomycetota bacterium | reverse complement strand
ACGGACGGCTATATCGACGAGAACGATCGCGGTGCCTACAGCTTCAACAACGTAACCGCCAATGCCGACAAGGATGGCGCCATAACAATCCATTTTGGCGGCTGCATGGACGATCGCATCAATTGCCTGCCGATCAGCAAGGGCTGGAACTACGCGGCGCGGATGTACCAGCCCCGGAAAGAGATCCTGAACGGATCATGGACGTTCCCTGTTCCGGTGCCGCTGAAGTGAGCGTCGGCCGAGAAACGAATCGACCGCCATGCGAGGCACGGGTCTACACGCCGGACGACAAGGCGATTGTCACACCCAGCTTCGATACGCCCTATTGCATGATCTGGATGGACATCGGTCAGGAGCCGCTTGTCCTGAGAGTTCCGGAACTGGAACCCGCAACCGACACGTAGAATTCAGAAAAGAGCTTGCCTGCCGAGGGCATCGATGCGTCTGATCCATCTTCTCGTGCTCACAATTCCGCTATTGGCTTACGGCTGCGGCAACATCGGCCCCCCTGTCCTGGAGCGGCAGGTATTGGGGTATGACGAAATCACATCGACGCTTGATCAGAAATTGTTGTTGCTCAACATAGCCCGCCTGTCGCACGGGCACCCCGTTCATTTCACCGCCACATCGAGCATCGCCGCGACGTTTGATTGGACGACCTCGATCGGTGCCGGCGCGACAGTGGCGGAATCATCCGGAACGAATTTGTTCAATTTCGATTTCGGCGCAAGCGCGTCCGAAAATCCGACCTTCCAGATTGTCCCCATTACGGGCAAGGCTTTCTCCGAACAGATTCTGGAACCCTTCGATGAGACGGGGTTTCAATTTCACGTCTTTCCTCGGCGCGACAACATTGACCGGGTCTTACGGCTCATCGTGGCCGGGTTTGAATTTCAGAATCCTGACGGAAGCCACGCTTCCTACGTCGAGAACAATCCGCGGCGGGTGCGAGAGTACGAGATGTTTCGTCGGATGGTCATGCATTTGGACTGGCTCAACGAGAATAGGAAGCTGTTCATCCGCCCTCTCATCTTCGAAAGGGTTGTCCTCGATGGCCTCGAGGTGCCACCCCGCGGCCAGGACATAATCAAGGACGAAGGGCTCACCTGGAAACGCAAATCCGACGGCACTTACCTGGTCACCAGATTGACTGCCGGCCGCCTGGTCATCATGAATCGTGATTCCACGGCAATGACGGACAATGAACAATTCAGGCTCAACGAAAAACTCAAGAAAAACCCGAAGGGACATGTCTACGTGGAAATCACACCGGATGGGCCCGGCGGGGACTTTCCAATTCGTGGCGCACTAAAAATCCGCAGCGTTTTGCAAATCTTGACGTTCGTCGCCGACGGTATCGAATTCGCCAAGGAATTCGACGTCTCCCCGGACCCGAGCACGGGTAAGATCGATGTCAACCCGCGTGCAACCTTGGAGATAATCGTCACATCAAGCCCACCAATATCCGATGGAGTGTGGATGCGTTACAGGGACAGGTACTACAGCGTCGCCAACACCCGCTGGGATCGCGAAGCCTTCTCTATCCTGGGGCACCTATTCGAGACGGCTGTCGGTGACGTCGAAGACGTCGGTATACCGATTACGATCTCGAAGTAGCGATTGCCTGGCGAACAACCGCGCACGCGGTTGCATCTTGACGCGGGTTCGGATGCGCCGCGTGGCCAACCCAAACCGCCAATCCGGGACGAATGGCCACGCTTTCGATCGATGCTCGATCGTGCCACCGATTTCGGTGGCTGGAAGGTGTCATCCGGGAAATCTCGGCTAGGCTGGTCATGGCGTCTCTCCCTCGCCCGGGTCCGAATGGACGCGGACGATTCCGAGCACTATACGCTCGCCGCTGTCCACGGCGGTCGCGTACTCGATGGCATGGTCGGCGCCCTTTGCCGCCCGCTCGACGGCGATCGAATCGCGCCACACCCAGACGAAATGACGCGGGCGGTATTGCTCGCGGCCGTGGTGCTTGCGTAGCTCGTGTAGGGGCGTGCCGTCTTCCGTGATCGCGGCGGTCTTGGCGTATTGCGCCGCGTCGGGAAGGTCCGGGCCGGGGATGCCAGGGCCGTGCGGCGGGCCGACCATCTCGCCGTCGATCCAGAGTTGTCCGCTCATCCCGGCCCTCCGTTGGCATGCGAGAATGGGCACATAGCGGTCAAACTCAATGATCGCCGGTATAAGCTGTTATTCAAAAAGCGGCCGTGCGTTGAATGACCCAGAATGCCGCGAGACCGCCGATGGCATACGGCGGCACGCTCCAGGCCCATGTCGGTCGCGGCGCGTCGATGCGCCGCGTGATTCGCCGCGCCGACGCGTTGACCGCGAACGCGGCTGCGATAAACAGAAGTTGGCCGATCTCGACACCGACGTTGAAAAACAGTAGCGCGATGGGAATCGAATTCCGAGGCAGCCCGATTTCGGTCAACGCCCCCGCGAAGCCGAATCCGTGCAACAGGCCGAAGATGAACGCGACAACCCATGGATACTGTTCCGTCAGCCCGGGATTCCCTCGCCGGCCGTGGATGATTTCCGATGCGACGAACACGATGCTCAACGCGATGACCGCCTCGATCGGCGGTCCGGGCATGTCGACGAAGCCGAGCGTCGCGCCGGCCAATGTGAGAGAGTGAGCGAGCGTGAATGCGGTGACGGTCGCAATGACGCGGCGCGCGCCTTTGACGAGAAGCAGCAGCGCAAGAACGAACAGCAGGTGATCGATGCCGAGCAGGATGTGCTCGACGCCGAGCAGGAAGTAGGCTCGCGCCACTTCAAGGCGGCTCGGTTGCGTGGGAACCGTGAAGGACGGATCGCCCGGGGTCAGGCGGCGGGTTTCGTTCACGCCGTCGGCGAAGTCGAACCGGACCAGCGCGTCCGTCGATGTTCGATCGAGCCCGGCGATGCGGATCACGCCGCCCTCGAGGCCTCCCGGGCAGCTTGCGATCCAGCGTGCGCCGTAGGCGGCGCCCACCCAGATCGGCCGTCCCGGCGTTCGCGGGTCACAGCTCTCCGGCAGTTGGGCGGCGATCGCCATGGGATGCGCGCCGGTCGCCGGTATCTTCCATACGACCGCGTAGAGGTCCTTATCGATCAGGCGAAGCTCCAGATACCCAGGCTGAAGCGCGTGGCCATATGACGAAGCGATAAATCCGAGCGCGCCGACCAGGACGGCCGCAAGCGCGAGAACCCGCGTGCCCACCGCCCGCATCACCGGTTCGCCGCCGTCCGGGTAACGGCGCGGCGTATCTCGACGACGA
>JAPULF010000173.1 GCA_027295245.1 Planctomycetota bacterium | reverse complement strand
GGACTCAAGCGCGTTCGTTCGGCCGTGGTCAATCAACACGTTGTGAACGGGTTGAGCAAGGCCCGTCCGAAAGGGTTCAAGCCCGATGCCTATTGGCAGGCCGCCTTCGCGACGAGTGTTGCGGCCCACGACCTGGCGGGCCAAGTCCTGCCCGCGATGTCCGGCGACGCCTTGACCGCCGGCCTCCTTTGTGATGTCGGAGTCGGTCTGTTGACATACAGCGTTCCTGACGCCTACGGACCGGTCCTGACTCGATGGTTGCAGTCGCCCGGCAAGGAGCTGCCCACGCTCGAGCTTGAAATCCTCGGCATCGGCCACGCCGAAGTCGGGGCGACCGTGCTGGGCGATTGGAAGCTGGACGCACACCTCATCGAGGCGGTGCGAATGCACCACTTCGATCCGCTTGCCGACTTTGACGGCGATCACGGCAAGTTCGCCAGAATCGTCGCGTCCGCGGTGCTCGTGGCCCGCATCGCCCTGGATGGTTCCGACATGGAACGAATAGAGCGGCTGTTCGCGCACCTCGATCCTCTGACGGATCAGGCCGACGCCGTGGTCGGCCGCCTCCTTGACGAACTCGTGACGCACATCCAGCAAACGGCCGAGTCCATGGCGGTTCACCTCGGCCCCGTGGACGGGATGAAATCCAACTTCGAAGCACTTGCCGAATCCCTGCCCGACCTCACGGAGAAAATGTCGTTTCGACCGATGGCCCGCCCGGAATAACCGCATCGGGCGGCTGATGGGCGTGGGACGTTTTCGGGGTGCGGGCCACGCGCGACTATCGCGATGGCCACGACGTGTGGACTCTCGCGCCGGTCGTGAAAAAGGACCGTAGCCGAATCCACTGATCGCACACGCCTCGATGAATCGTTCTCGGATGCCGTGAGACGCCATCGCGGGTAGGATCAGCCACGGCGAATGAGCGACATCCGACACATCGTCTATGTCAACGAATTCTTCCACCCCGACATCTGCGCCAGCGCGGATGTGATCTCCGAGCAGTTGCCGCGGCTTTTGGTGCGACGCCCTGACCTGAAAATCACCGTGATAACGGGGAACCGGGCCTGGGATGATCCCGATCGAATCCACCCGGCCGAAGGCGATTTTCGCGGCGTCCATGTCATTCGTGTCCCGCGTCCGATGGTCAATCGTACGAGCCTGATGAGTCGAGCCCGTGGATTCGCGGCCTTCGGACGCGGCGCAGCCAGGGCCGCCCGGCGATTGGATCGAATCGATCTCGTGGTGGGTACAACGGCGCCGCCCCAGGGCGGTCGCGTGGCGCGCAAGATCGCCGAGCATCACGGATGCCCGTTCATCTATCGCGTCCTGGATCTCTATCCCGACATCGTCGGGGCACTGGGCCGGATGTCGCGAAAGGGACCGGCGTACCGGGTTTGGAAGGCGCTTGACACCGGGATCATGAAACGGGCCGCGGCGATCGTCGCCGTTTGCGAACCGATGACGCGACGGATAGCCGAAACGCGCGGCGTTCCGTTCGCGAGATTGCATACCTTGCACGACGGTTTCGATCCCGATCGACTGGTGCCGCCCGACCGCAACGAATTCAGCGAGGAACACAATCCCGGGCGCCGATTCGTCGTGCAATATGCCGGCAATATGGGCCTTTCCCATCCGTTCGAGGCAATCGTCGGCGCTGTCCAGGCGCTGTCCGACCAAAAGCAAATGCTGTTCCAATTCGTCGGCGACGGTCCTCAACGGTCTTACCTTCAGGCCAACAACCCGGCGGGCAACGCGCAGCTCCTGGGTTATCAACCCGCCGACCGCCTCGCCGAGGTGCTGTCGGCCGCCGACGTTTGCCTCATCAGCCAGCACCCCGACGTGTTCGACCAGGCGATTCCCTACAAGATCTACGCGACGCTCGCGGCGGGCAAGCCGGCCGTGTTCATCGGGGACCGGCGTTCGGAGATTGCCGATTGGCTCATCGAGAGCGGCGGCGGCCTGCACGTTCCGTCCGGCGATGTGAAACAACTTGTACGGGTCCTTCGCGATCTCGCGTCCGATCGGCAGCGCGTCGTGCAAATGGGGGCCGCGGCCCGTGCCCTGTTCGACCGCCGCTTTCACGCCGATCAGGTCGCCGAGAAATGGTCTCGGATCATCGATGGGGCGCTGGATGCGTCACGGTGATTTGCCGGCGATCACTTTGGCGTACATCTCACGATATTTTGGAATCACGACCGACCAGTCGAAACGATCGGCAATCAGGGCCCGTCCGCGCTCGCCCATGGCACGCAAATTGTCGGCCGGATCATTCAGCATGACGCGCAGAGCCGATGCGATCGCCGATCGCGTCGGCTCCACGATTCGGCCCGCGTCGGCCTCTCCCACTTCGGGCATGTTACATCCCGGTGAAAGGATGACCGGCGTTTGGGAGGCCAGGGCCTCCAGCACCGACACGCTCAGCCCCTCGCTCAGGCTGGGTTGCAACAGCACGCTGGCATGACCGAGACAAGCGCGAACGTCGTCGCGCGACAACATGCCCGTAAAGGTCACGCGATCCGAAAGCCCCTTTCGTGCGATGGCCGCCTGCAGCATCCGTTTCATTCCGAATTCGTCGGGTCCGGCCACCACGAACTGCCAATCGTCGCCGGACGCGGCCATGTCGAAACAAGCCTGCATCGCCGGCACGATCCCCTTTTGCTCGGCGATCCGCCCCAGGAACAGCAGCCAGCGGCGGTCCTTCAGTTCGGGAAATCGTTCGATCAATCCGTCCGGCGACGGCAATGACGAATACGCCGCACCGTGGATTCCATTCGGAACGACCGCGATTCGATCGTTGAAACGCAGCTTCCGAATGTGCTCCGCCTCGCCATCGGCCAGTGCGTGCAGGCATGCCGCTCGGCGAAGGTTGTGGTGCTCGAACAACCAACCGGCGGGCCGCTTCTTCCATGCGCTCCGACGCCACGCCCATGGCATCATGTGACTGTGCGGCGTCATGATGTACGGGGTCCCGCCGCGTCGGGCCGCCTTGCCCGCCGACCAGTTCTGGCCGGTCCAGAGTCCGTGGAGATGTACCACGTCGGCATCGGCCGCGAGTTCGCGGATTTGTCGATTGAAATCCGGTGAGCGGCCGAGCTGCGAATCGCTCGATTCGAACCGCAATACCTCGACTCCGTCGATATCCGGTGCGCTGCCGAATCGCCCGCCGGCCAGCGTCGCGATCCGGCATGACTCACCTTGGGCGCATAACTCCGTCGCCAGGTCGGCCAACGCCCGCG
>JAPULF010000172.1 GCA_027295245.1 Planctomycetota bacterium | reverse complement strand
CGAAGGCCGCATCGTCCGCTACGGTTTCAGCGAAAGGGCCGCCGTACGTGCGAGTCGCGTTCGGGAGGACATCAACGGGAGTCGATTCGTCCTGGAGCACGGCGATGACGCAATCGAGTTTCGGACTTCCCTGATCGGACGCTACAACATCGCCCACGCCCTTGCCGCGACGGCGATCGCCCTTGAGTTCGATGTCGATCTGACCACCGCGGGGCGCGGGCTCGCGTCGCTCCAAGACGTCCCCGGCCGGCTGCAACGCGTTGCGACCGAGGGGGAGGGCTATCAGGTATTTGTCGATTACGCCCATACCGATGACGCGCTTCGCAACGTGCTCGGTGCGACCAAGCGGCTTACCGGCGGGAAGCTGTGGTGTGTTTTCGGTTGCGGGGGCGATCGCGATCGTACCAAGAGACCCTTGATGGCGCGGGCGGTTGCGGATTTGGCGGACGCAATCGTCGTCACGAGCGACAATCCGAGAAGCGAAGAACCGCGAGACATCATACGGGGTATCGAACAGGGGCTGACGGAGTCGGACCGCCGGCGCACCATTGTCGAGCCCGACCGGGCGGCGGCGATCGAGATCGCGATTGAGCGGTTGAACGAGGGCGATACACTTGTGATCGCGGGCAAGGGACATGAGGATTACCAGATTGTAGGTGCGACTCGGGTTCATTTTGATGATTTCGAGGTTGCTCGCGACGCAATTGCAAGGAGGCGATCGGGCAAGGCATGAAGAAACTGACATTTGAAGAGATCACCACGGCGATGCGTGGGCGTCCCCTGGGAAGAAAGGACGTTTCCACCGTGTCGGCGGTGCGGACCGACTCGCGCGACCTTGTGGATGGCTGCCTGTTTTTTGCGTTGTCCGGACCCAGTCGCGACGGTCACGAGTTTGTGGCTGAGGCCCTGAGGAGCGGGGCGGCTGCCGCGGTGGTGAGCGATCCGGACAAAATCGATCGCGCCTGCCGGGAAAATGGCCGGCTGATTCAAGTGCGCGATACGTTGGAGGCCCTGGGACGACTGGCAAGCTGGTATCGCTCTCAGATTGCCGCCCAGGTGATCGCGGTGGTCGGCTCGTGCGGGAAGACGACGACAAAGGACATGATCGGCGCGGTTCTGGGATCGAAGCGCCGAGGGCAAGCGGCCCGCGCGAGCTACAACAACGCGATCGGTGTTCCGCTGACGTTGCTGTCCGTGGACGCGCCCGACGAATTCGTGGTTGTCGAAATTGGCACGAATCGCGAGGGCGAGGTTGCGGCATTGGGACGAATCGCGCGTCCCAATCTCGCCGTGATTACGAACATCGGCGAAGAGCATCTTGAATTCCTGGGCGACATCGAGGCGGTCGCCAAAGAGGAATTGTCCCTGCTGAGTTGCATGCGGGAGCGGTCGTTCGTCGCGATCAATCACGATGCCCGCCGGTTTGGTTCGACCCGCCTCATGCACGGCCACTCGACGCTGACGTTCGGAACGCAGGACGAGGCCGACCTTCGGGCGGAGGATCTCCGTGCGGACCTGGATGGACAGCGGTTTAAACTCAACGGCAGGTTTGAATACCGCGTTCCGCTGCTGGGACGACACAATGCCATCAATGCCCTTGCCGCAATTGCGATCGGCACCCGTTTTCGTATGTCCCATCGGGAGATCGCGGCGGGACTCGAGACGGTCAAGTCGCCGCCGATGCGCCTGGAGCGTAGCAGCCTGGGCGCCGTCACGCTGATCAACGACGCATATAACGCCAATCCGACAAGCATGCGAGCGGCGTTCGACATGATGGACGAACTTCCGTCGGATGTCCGCAAGGTCTTCGTTCTCGGTGACATGCGCGAACTCGGTCGGCAGGCGGAGCGATGTCACCGCGCGGTCGGCCGGGATGCCGGTCGATCGAGCGCCCATTTGATCCTGACGGCGGGGGCCTATGCCCGGGTGGTTGCAGACGGCGCGATCGGGACGGCGGGTACCTCGAAGCGGATTTATTCGTTTCCGACGGTCGAGGCGCTGGCGGAAAAGATCGGGGCCCTGATCGGTCCCGGCGATGCGGTCCTGTTGAAGGCGTCTCGAGGCGTCAGGCTCGAACGGCTTTGTGCGCCGATCGAGGAGGCGTTGCGTTCCTTTGTTGCGTCCTAGCGTGCAGTCCGTAAGTTTTGAGTTGCCGCCCGTTGGGCGGTCGACCCCTGAAATGGCGAAAACGTGATTTACCACCTGCTTGAATGGCTTCTCGACGGCGACTACGTGCATCAGAACGCGTTGTTCCGGGGCACGGCGGCCATCCTGATCGCATTCCTGGTGGTGTGGCTGCTGGGGCCGTCGGTCATTCGTATTCTAATTCGGCGGCGTCTCGGGGACATTCCGGACTTCGACCACAAGGACCTGAACGAGCTGACCCAACACAAGGCCGACATTCCAACGATGGGCGGCGTACTCGTCCTCTTCGCAGTCCTGGTGGCCGTGGGGGTTTTGGCGGATTTCACGGTTTTTTATGTATGGGCCGGCCTGTTCACGATGGCCTACCTGGCAACGCTGGGCTTTATCGACGACTGGTTGAAGCTGAACGACAAGCGCGCCGGCGGCTCGAGGGACGGCTTGAAGCTCTATCAGAAGCTCGTTTTTCAGGTTTCTCTCGGCGTGATGCTGGGCTTTTTTCTGTATACGCGCTCCCCCGACAAGGTCCTGGCACTCCCGTTCGTCAAGGAGCCGCTTCTGCTTTCCGTGCCGGTATTCATGTTCATGACCGTCGTGGTGGTCGCGGGGACGTCGAACGCCGTCAACCTGACGGACGGCATGGACGG
>JAPULF010000171.1 GCA_027295245.1 Planctomycetota bacterium | reverse complement strand
GCCGAACAGGGCCCGGTGGTGGCCGATCATGGTTTGCACCATATCCCGGCGGTGCTTTTGGGTTTCGGAGAGCATGGAGCCGCCGGCGTGCTTTCGATAGTTGAACAGTGGCTCGGGAGTGCAGCGGCCGCGGAAGCCCGACACGAGCAGGGCCAGCCAGAAGTCCCAGTCTTCGAAGCCGTGGGACATGTCGGTTTGGTAGCCGCCGGCCTCGTCGAAAGCGGCCCGGCGCACCACCGCGGTCGCGACGCAAAGGTTTTCGACCAGCAGTCTGCGGGGGTCGTATTCGGGGCAGGCCCAGGTGCCGTCCGCCGAGCCGAAGTAGGTGACATGGCTGTAGCTGTAGCCCAGCGACGCGTCTTCCAAGAGCGCCGGCAGCAGTTTCGCGACGAAGTCGGGGGCGATTCTGTCGTCGGCGTCGAGCGGAACGAAGAACGGAGAATCGGTCTTGCGGACGCCGGCGTTCCGCGCGGCGGCGAGGCCGCTGTTTTCCTGGCGGATGACGCGGACGCCCTGCGACTCGGCTTGTCGGAGCGCGTCGAGGGTCGCGGGGTCGGTGGAGCCATCGTCCACCACAACGCATTCGACGTTCGGATAGGTTTGATTGCGGACGCTCTCCAGCGTTTCGGGGAGGAACTGCCCGTGATTGTAGCAGGGTACGACGATTGCCACGGTGGGCTGTTTCGATACCGATTTTATGGCCGGCGCGGGTCGGTAGGGCTGAGTCTTGATGTAGTCGGCGTAAAGGCCCTCGATGTCGGCGGCGATGACGTCGGGGTGGTAGTTCTCGCGGATTCTCGCTTGGGCGGCCCGTCCCATGGCGCGACGGTCTTCCGCGGGCGCGTTGTAGAGTCGGATCATGGCATCGGCCAGTCGGTCGGCGTCGGCCGATTCGACGATGACGCCGCTGGCGCCGTCTTCGATGATTTCGGCCATGCCGGAGTTGTCGGTTCCGATGACGCATGCCCCGACGGCCATGGCTTCCAGACAGGTGTTGGGGAAATTCTCGAAGTGCGAGGGGAATACGCAAAACCGGGCGGCCCGATAGCGGCCGACGAGCTCCTCGCGGGGGACCCGGTCGATCAGATCGAGCCGGTCTTGATACGCCCGGCCGATTGCTTTGTTTACAAGCGTCTTCATGGATGTTTGACGGGCACTCTTCTCGGTGTCCCCGCCGACCATCACGAGCCGGGCGTCGGGGCATGCATCCAGGACGCGCGGGGCGGCGGCGGCGAGGGTCTCGACGCCCTTGCGTTCTTCGAATCGGCCCACGTAGAGTATGTCGTTGCGGATGTCCTTGCCGTCGGATGTTTGGGAATCCGGCCCGTCTCGGAGAAACATCGGGTCTACGGGATGGGGCGACAGATCGATTCGAACGTTGTCGCCGAGTTGGGCGTTGATTTCTCGGGCCAGGGCCTTCGATGGCGAGACGATTCGATCGGTTGCGAGCATCGCTTGGCGCTCGTATTCCTCCAGCAGAGTGGATCGGGTATGGCCGGTGTTGTATTTGAAGAGCACGCTGAGGGGCGTGTGCAGCCGAACGACGCAGACGGGTCTCTCGGACGGGGTGGTCGTGGCCAGATAGGTGACGCCTTCACCGCGGTAGTCGCAGAATTCGATGACGTCGACACGGCCGGCTCGCACGAGTTTTCTGAGCATGTCGGCGAAGGCGTCGGATTGGCTTTGCCAGGTGCGAAGCGTGTAGACCGCCCCTTCGGCGAGACTCTTGGTATACGGCACACGGATGACTGTCACGCCGTGGATCCGTTCGCGGACGGGCACGGTGTCGTCGCTGATCGTGACCACCGTCACGTCGTGGCCGCGATCGGCGAGGGTGCGGCTGATGGCCTCCACATAGGTTCCGATTCCGCCGCCGGTCTGGGGCGGGAATTCGGAGGATACGTAAACGATTCGCACGGTCGGGGTGCTCCGGATCGAGTATTTCGCTTGGCGGTCTCACAAGACTCGAGGGATAATCTAGGTACACGACGGCCGCACTTCAAGCCGATCCAAAAAACGACCGGCCCATCCGTGGATGATCCACTGCAAACTGCTCTCGCGCTCGATCAAGGGCGTGACTTGACATGCATATTCAGCCACACAAACATCTTCGAACGATGGACCACGAAACGGCCGGTCATGGTGAATGGTTAACGCGATTGCGGACCGCGGCAAAGGGTGATAGGCGCCTCGCGAAGCGCAGCTTGATGTGACTTGCGGGCGGGTCGGTTTGCGGCCGGCCCCTTTTGGACAAAAGCATAGGGATTCAGGCCCGAAACATGACGGTGTCGGAACGAGTATTGGAGTTGTGGCGATTCCGGGAGGTGATCCGGAACTTCGTCTCGCAGGACCTGAAGGTGAAGTACCGGCGGAGTTCGCTGGGTTTTCTGTGGTCGTTGCTGAACCCGCTTCTGATGATGATCGTTCTGAGCCTGGTCTTCGCGCACTTGTTCATCGGCATCAAAGGGACCATGACGAATTACACGCTGTACCTTTTGAGTGGCAGCCTTCCATGGATCTTTTTTGCGGCGACCGTGGACGGGTGCTGCGTCAGTATCATCGAGAACGAGGGCTTCGCGAAGCGTCAGTATTTTCCCAAGCTTGTCTTTCCGCTGGCGCGCCTCGGTCAGCATCTTGTGACGCTGCTTCTGTCGATGGTCGCCCTGCTTGCGGCGATGGGGCCGTTTATCGATTTTCGTTTCAGTTGGGCTTTGGCGGTCCTGCCGCTTTCGTTCCTCTGCTTGATCGCAATTGCGCTCGGCGTGGGCGCGGCGGTGGCAGCACTGACCGTCTATTTTCGCGACACCCAGCACCTCGTGCAGGTGGCGCTGACGGCGTTCTATTTTCTCACTCCGATACTCTGGCCGATGAGCGCGCAGTCCGAACGCAGGCACATTTATTTCAAAATGAACCCCATGTACCATGTCCTCGAGATGTTCCGTGCGCCGATCTATC
>JAPULF010000170.1 GCA_027295245.1 Planctomycetota bacterium | reverse complement strand
GGGTGTTACGGCACATGACCGACGTGGCAGCGATCGGATTGAATGCCGACGCCAGCTTGTGCATGTAGTCGGCGTAGTTGCCGCTCTCCAGCAGATAATCCAGAAAGCGATTGATCGGCAAATTCGTGACCGTGTAGAGGCTGTTGAAGATGATTCCGTAGCGCCGGCCGAGTTCGCGCTTGTAGTCGGCCTCAATGGCGTGCTGTTTGGGCGGCAGATACGCTCCGACCGGATTGTAAACAAGGTTCAGGCACAATCCGGAGTCGTCGTGGCCGTAACCGACTTCGTTCAATCGCTTCAATGCCGCGATCGACTTTTCGAACACGTGGTCCCCTCGCTGGGCGTCGGTCTGCTTGTCGAGGTAGTACGGCAGGCTGGCAATGATCTCCACCGCGTGCGTTGCGAGAAACTCGGGCAGGTCGGTGTGCCCCGCGGTGACCAGGATCGTCAGGTTGCAGCGGTCGATGACATGCCGGTCCAATCCTCGGACCCGGTCGACGAGCCAGCGGAAATGCGGGTTCATTTCCGGCGCCCCCCCGGTGATATCGACAATCTTAATATCGGTTTGACCCAACGCCGACAAGCACAGTTCCATCGTCTCTCGGGTCATGATTTCGGTGCGGTCGGGGCCGGCGTCTACGTGGCAGTGCCGGCAGGTCTGGTTGCACATCCGGCCGACATTGATTTGGAAGACTTCAATACCGGTCGCTCGCAACGGCGTGAGCCCGACTTCGTCGAGGCGCGACTCGAACGGGGCCACGCCCGCATCGGACTCGATGATCCTGCGCTGGTCGCCCAAGACCGCCAGCGGATGACCTTGATTCAAGAGCGATTTCACAAGGAGGACTCGTTTCGTTCGATATTGAAGGGCGATGCCGCTCCTGCACGCGGCGGTTCTCGTCCCGGCGTCGTCATGACGATTTCGATTCCAGCGGCCCGTTAGCTACATTGTAATATGTTCCGCCGTCTTTCGCATTTGCAGGCCGTGAATCAAGGACGCCCCGCCCCGAATCGCCGTGGCGACGTGTACCGCCTCGGTCATCTGTTCGAGGTTGGACCCCTTTTCCAGGCTGGCTCGGGTGTAGGCGTCGATGCAATACGGACACTGGACCGCGTGTGCCACCGCCAGGGCGATCAGGGCCTTCTCGCGCTCCCCGAGGGCCCCTTCCTCGAAGACGGCGGCGTAGTATTCGTTGAACTTTCTCCACAGCTCGGGGGCGTCCTTGCCCATCTCCGCGAAGCGCGGGAGATCTTTCGAATCGTAGTATTCGGACATGGTATCCTCGCGTTGTCGGTCCACCGCTTTTCAGACTAACGAGACTGCCGATCGGATGCGAGAATAATGTCCGCCTGCCGGTCGCCCGAATGAATTCCGCAGGCTGTCCGCGATCCGCCCCGGGTCTGAATTCGCGGCAGGATTGCCACCCGGCTACAGTAAACGCTTGATGGATTATGCCCTCGACAAGTCATTTTTTCTTCGCCCGTTCATTCGAAACATCGCCTGGACAGTGATCGCTTTGACCGTCGGCAGCGGAGTTGTCGGCGGATTGAGGCGCGGCCTCCACGACGAACCCGACTGGCGCTCGTTCTATCGGGAGTCGCAACACGTGTGGGAATATCGCGAAATCCCGCCGGCGACCGGAATGTTCGGCTATCTGCCGACGACTTTTTTCGCATTATGGCCGTTCACGGTCTCGAGCCCGGCCGAGTTCGGGCTGATCACGTTCGTTGCGTTGAATCTCGCGGCCGCTGTTGTGGTGCTTGTGATCCTCCGGCGTTACTGGTTTGCAAGCGACGAAGGCCCTGACGCGCGGCTATTCGTCTGGCCCCTATTCCTAGGGGTCGCACATTTTCAACACCCGTTGCAGGCCAACCAGTTCACGCTTTGGGTGCTGGTGCTTTGCGTGATCGGGCTGACGCTGCTGATGCACAAACGCGAATGGTCCGGCGGCCTGGTCCTCGGACTGGCGGGCTGCCTGAAGCTGACGCCGTTCATCTTCTTGATCTACGCGCTTTGCCGGCGACGGTGGCGGGCAGTCGGCGGGATGGTCCTTGCCATCATTGTGTTCGATCTCGTTCCCTCGGTCGCGTTCTTCGGTTGGGACGGTGCGATCCGAGAACACCGCAATTGGCTGCGCCGAGTCGAGTGGTACTCCGCCCGCCGACTCATCGAGGATCCCAATCTTCGCGTATTGAGGCACGGCAACAACTGCTCGTATGCCCTCGTGCTGGCGAGGTGGCTGCGGTCTCCCGCCGAGGCGGATCAGCAGGTCGTATTGCGCGGCGATCCGCCCGACAGCGTCATCGATGCGACACGATCATCCCTCGCGCCGAACGAGTTTCTGACGCTCGACCCCATGCCCCCCGCCGAGGGAGACTGGGTCGTCCAGAGGCACGATCTCTCGGACCACTCGCGCGTGCCCCGGTTCCACGTCGCCGATCTATCGGCGAACGCCGTTTGGCTGATTTGGGCCGGCACGCTGATTGTCGGGTTGACAGCGGCGTGCCTTGCCACAATTCGCTGTCGACAATCATCGCCCGGAACCGACGGTTGGCGCACGGAGGCGGCCCTCTGGATGCTGCTGATGCTGTGGCCGACGCCCATGCTGCGCGATTACTACCTGGCCCTGACGTTTCCAGCGTTTGTAGTCTTCTGGCGGACCTTGCTCTTGCGGTGGGACTCGTTGTCGCCGTACGGCCGGGTGTTCGCCGCCGGCGCCATCGCGGTCGTATACCTGAGTGTTCCAGCTATGGCTTCACACCTTGCCAACTGGTA
>JAPULF010000017.1 GCA_027295245.1 Planctomycetota bacterium | reverse complement strand
ACACATCCGGTTATCTTGTGGGATGAATTCTCGACCGGCGACTTTACTTTTCCCAATGGTCGAAGCATGCGCCTTTTCGTGGGACTCGATCTGAACGGCAACGGCGAATACGATCGAGCGGAAATGAATCCCGCCGGCGCTGCATTCAAGGCCGGCGACGGCTATTTGAAGGTGGCCGCCATCACGCCCGATGGAACCGGCATTACGTTCGAAAAGTCCGCACCGCCGAAGCCGAAAATGACGGGGTCGCCACGGGTGAATCAGGACGCCCGCCCTTTTGAGGGTCCCGGGCTTGACGGCAAGCAAGTCAAGTTTCCTGACGACTATCGCGGAAAACTGGTCCTGCTTGATTTCTGGGCCATGTGGTGCGGTCCGTGCGTCCAAGAGATTCCGCACGTCGCCGCGGCCTACAAGCAATACCACGAAAAAGGGCTCGAGGTGTTGGGTGTCAGCTTTGATGGACCCGGCCTGGCGGAACGGCTGAAGCGATTCGTGGCACAGCGCAAAATGCCATGGCAACAGGTCTACGATGGCAAGAAGTTCAACTCCCCGATCGGAAGGCTCTACCAGGTCCGGGGCATTCCGTCCATGTTTCTGGTAGACGGCGATACCGGAAAGATACTGGCTGCCGGTCAGGCCCTTCGCGGCCGCAATCTCCTGCCTCGAATAAAGGCCGCAATGGCCGACAAGTTCGACTCGGATTGAGTGGTCTCGCGATCGACATCGGGACTATCTCATAAACCGTTTTCCGCCGGTTAGAAACCTGTCCCACAGTGCCTCTCGAAAGGGTCTCTTCATCTTCGCCGCCGATGTGGGCGACGCGCCTCGCTGCCGAACCCCACCGGAGTTTGGACTCTGACGGGGCGGCGCAGCGGTTCGACGACGGACGGTGCGGGTATCAAGATGCCGACAGAGCCGAGACGATGTTGCTTCGGCTGGCGTAGCGTGCGGGCAGCAACGCCGCCAACAGGCACAGCAGCGTCGCCAGTCCGGCCCCGGCCGAAACCAGCCGCCAGGGAATCGTCAGGTCCGGGGCGCTTCCGGTCAGCAGCCGGGTCATGGTGTTGCTCGTCTGTCCCAGGTAGACGCCCAATGCGACACCCACCAGGCTCCCCAGCAATCCCAGAATGACGGCCTCCGCAACGACGATGCGGGCCACCTGACTTCGGGTGGTGCCGACCGCTCGAAGCACGGCGATTTCGTGCGCACGGCTGGCGACATTGGCGGTCATCAGGTTGGCGACCCCCAGGGCGGCGACGATCATCCCTACGAGCGGTATCGCCGACAAGAGAAGGGTTACACTGTCGATGCTGCTCTCGATCTGCAACTTGAGCTGCCGGGCCGTTACGAACGCCTTGGACGGAAAGCCCAACCGTTTCAACATCCGATTCACCACGCGTTCTTCGGGCCCGTCGCCTTTTACGGGGCCGGGGCCGAGAGCGAAGGTGGTTCGTCCGGAGTCGGTCGTTTGCGTTTGGCCTCCCCAGGTTTCGACCGGCCCGGCCGTGTTCTGCTGCTCGCCTTCGTCGAAGTCGAAATTGAAGAGGAACAACTTGCCGTACGAACGGCCGAAGTATCGCTCGGCATCGGCCAGGGACCCGATGATCGCCCCCACCGCGTAGGTTTGAAAATATACGTCGGCATTGAAAAAGCTGATTGCGATATCGAGACCGGGCGACGCGATCACGCCGGCGACTTCAAACGACGCCTCGCGCTCGCCGACCCAGATGGTCAATTCATCCCCGACGTGCTTGTTGCGGGCATGGGAGAACTCGCGCGTCACCAGGATGTGCCCGCCCCGTTCGAGCCGGGCGAATGCGTCCGCCCGTTCGCCTTCGATAAAGATGAGTTTGACGACACGCTCGGATTCCAGGGGATCGATGGCGAGAAATCTGGAGAACTTGACGGAGAACTTGTCAAAGACGCGGAACAGGTTCAGCCGGCTCGGCTTGTTAAGGGAAAACGAAAAGTCGTCGGCTACGGAGAACTCCTTGACGCCTTCAGTGTCTCGCAACGAACGAGCGACGTCCAAGTCGATATTGTCGTAGGAATACAGCATCGCGTCGGGGAATTCCTTTGGGAATTGCCAGCCCCGCTTGACCGATTCGCCCCAAACGACAAGTCCCACGATCAGAGAGAGCCCGACCATCAATCCGCAGCATATCGCGGCGGAACGAAACGGGGCCTTGTGAATCTCATCGCCCACCAACTGAGACCGAAGCCCCAATGCGACGCTCGCAATCCGAACTGCGACCCGTCCGAGCAGGATCACAACGAGCGGCGTCAGCGATGCGAATCCGAGGTATAAGGCGAGTACGCTTGCGACAGCAAGCGGGCCCAGATTGTCGACGGCCGCGCTCGACATGGACCGCTTCAGGGCCTCGTGCAAGAGTATCAGCAGAATGCCGCCGGCCGTGGTGAACCAGACGAGCGACACGCGGCGTTCGCCCGCCTGCGGGCGCGTCGCCTCGACGGGTGACACAGCCATGGCCCGAACAGCCGGCGCCAAAGCCCCCAACAACGCGGTCGCCAGCCCGCCGAAGACGGCCATTCCGAGCCCCCATCGATTCACGACCATGTCGCCGACATATTCGGGGACCGCCAGAATCGTCACCCACTGGAGCAAGAACCCGAGCGGAACCCCGACCACCACACCGATCACGCCGATCGGAAGGGTCTCCGTCAGGACCTGAAGACAGACCTGCCATCGTGTCACGCCGATGCAGCGCAGCAGGCCGAGTTCCCGAATGCGCTCCATGACGCCCATGTTCATGGTGGCAAGAATGATGAAAAAAGCCGTCAGAAGCACGACGCACGACAGGAGCATCATGATGAACTGCAATAACGCCTGAGCGGCGCCGAGTTGCTTGTATTGAGCCTCGGTGGTTGAGACCTTGAGTACTTCCGCGTCGTCCGAATCGACGTGTGACGCGTTGCGGGCTTGGACCAGCTCTTCTATTTCGCTTGCGGCCCGACGGATGCCGGTCATGCTGGCGTCCTCGAGTATGACATCGACGGCCTTGATCTTGCCTTGAAACCGACAAAGCGACTGCACTTCCGGCAACCGCATCCAAATCATCGGCGGCTGGTTGGCGCTGGCCCGGCGCCGTTCCAAGAGCCCGACCACCTTGACGCGCATCGCCGAATGGGACGGGCGAACGTAGCGGACCCAAAGCCAATCGCCGACGCCGAATCCGATGGTGTCGGCCAGCAAGCGTTCAGCAACCACCTCATTGCGACCTTCGGAGGTCAGAAAATGGCCGTCACCGAGTTTGTACGATCGAAAGGCATGCTCGCGATCGGGTCGCACACCGGTCACTTCGATTCGCTCAAAACCCACAGTCGGATCCGGCGGCCCTTTCCCGTCCGCTGCAACGGCAATTTCCACGAATTCGCGCGTGCGCGTGGTTGTGCGAAGCACGCCGGCGACACGGGAAATGTCGTGTTCGACTTGCTCGTCGAAGAACGCCCAACGTCCTTCGACGTGTTGGACGACGACGTGGCTCCGGCCGATCCAGGCAAGCACGGTTTCGTTCATGCTTCGACGCACGGACTCGAAGCAGCATGTCACCCAAACGACAACGGCGACACCGAGCGCCACGGCCAGGACCGCCAGCCCGGTCCGGGCCGGCTTAGTCCGCCAGTTTCGCGTACCGAGTTGCAACCAATGACGCATCACCGCTTCCTTCCGGTTCAATCGTTCCGACAAACTGACCATTCTTGAGAACGTGAACGCGATCGGCATGGGCGGCCGCCGTGGCCTCGTGCGTGACCATCACGATGGTCGTGGACGTTTCGCGCGAAAGCTCGCGCAAGAGCGCCCAAATCTCCATGGACGACGTCGGATCGAGATTGCCGGTCGGCTCGTCGGCGAGAACCAGCTCGGGTTCGTTCATGAGCGACCGGGCAATGGCCACGCGCTGCTGCTCGCCGCCGGACATGGCCGCGGGGCGATGCCGAATCCGGTTCTCCAGGTGGACCATTTCGATCAGCTTGTCGGCCCGCGCGGCGATCTCCGAGACCGGCCGCCCGTCCACCAACAACGGCAGCATGACGTTTTCGCGAGCGGTCAGGTTGGGCAGCAGATTGAAGGCCTGAAAAATAATGCCGAGCCTTCGCCGCCTGAATAATGTCCGCTCGGTGTCCCGCATCGCGGTGATGTTTCGTCCCGCAATGAGGATCCGCCCGGTGTCGGGCATGTCCAGGCCGCCCAGGAGATTCAAGAGGGTGGTCTTGCCGCATCCGCTTGGGCCCATGATCGCGACAAATCGGCCTTGCTCGACCCCCAGACTCACTCCGCGCAGGGCGGGAATCGATTCGTTGCCGAGCCGGTAGCATTTGTGTAAGTTTTCTATCGTGACGACGTTTGAATTCACGGGGCGTTGTTCCCCAGCCGCATCGAGGTTCGAATCGCGCAGCACTCTTGCGGCGTTCACTCCGACCGTCGGCGGCGACTCACCGGCAGGATGGCATAACCGACCATGAGAATCATCGCAACCTCTGATCTGCATTTCAATGTCACTCGCAGCAAGGGCCCTACGGAGTCGATTGCGAAAGAGATCTGTGAACGGGGCGGAGACGTCTTGTTGTTTGTCGGCGATTCCGCCGGCGCGGATATCGGCACATTGGAAAAAGTACTTGCACTGTTCGAGCCATTCAGCGGAGTCCGGCTGGCCGTGTGCGGCAACCACGAGCTGTGGACCGTCGGCGCACAAGACTCGTTGCACAAGTACGAAAACGAATTGGCCGAAGCCTATTCACGCAGCGGTGTTCACTATCTCGATCAAACCCCCTTTGTGATGGACGGGCTCGGCATCGCGGGCAGCGTCGGATGGTACGACTACACCTTCCGACCGTCGCGTCTGGGTATTCCGTTGAGGTTCTATCAACACAAGATCGCCCCGGGGGCCGCCGCCCGCAGTGACAAGTGCAGCCACCTCCTGGAGCCGTCTGACGACATCCCGGCGGGAGCGCACGAGATCACCACTCGATGGATGGACGGGGAACGCGTCAACTTGCCGATCTGCGACCTCGATTTCGCAGCGATGACGGTGGATCGTTTGCGCCGACATCTCGAGGAGATTAACGATTCGGTTGACACGATTGTCGCGGCGGTGCATCACTTGCCTTTCGCCGAACTCGTGCCCCACAGCATCATCCCCAACTGGGAATTCGCGAATGCGTTCATGGGCAGCGAGCTGTTGGGCGAAGTGCTTCTCGATTTTCCCAAGGTGCGAAACGCATTCTGCGGACACTCACACCAACGACGTGTCTGCCGCAAGCAGGGCCTCGTTTGCACCAGCATCGGATCGACGTATCGGGAGAAGCAATATGAGGTCCTCGACCTGTAGTGCGGTCTCGGCAACTCGGATTCGACCTGGACAAGGGCGTTCCGATCGTCAGCGTGGTGAGGGTGCGGTCTTCTTGACGCCGGGCCGGCCTCTGAAGCAGCCATTCCGCCCCACCGGCGCAGGACCGAACGCATTGTGCGTGGTCCTCGCGGTTGGACTTTGCGCCGGGTGCGCGTCCCTTCAAGCAGATGACGACCGACAGGCCCGGCGCGTCACGCCCGTGGTCGAAGCCTTCCGCAAGGCCAAGCCCGCGGTCGTAAACATCTCGACGACCCGCGTGGTCACATACCAGCGGTCGTTCGGTTTCGACGGCCTGTTTGACGACATTTTCGGGCGGCCCTCGCCCGGGCGGTCTCGACGGTACAAGACCACAAGCGTCGGGTCCGGATTCGTCATCCATCGCGACGGTTACGTGGTGACCAACGCCCACGTCGTCGCGCGGACCACCGAACGCAAGATCGGATTCGTTGACGGCACCGAACGACCGGCCGACGTGGTCGCCATCGACACGGAGAATGACCTCGCGATCCTGAAGGTCGAATCGGACACACCGCTACCCTTCCTGAAGCTGGGGCGCAGCGACGATCTGATGCCGGGCGAGACCGTCATCGTCGTGGGCAACCCCCTGGGCTACGGACATACCGTGACGACCGGAATCGTCAGCGCCCTCAACCGCGAACTCTACTTCAGCGAGAATGTGGTGTACCGAGGATTGATCCAAACCGATGCCCCCATCAACCCCGGAAACTCCGGGGGTCCGCTACTGAATGTCCTCGGAGAACTGATCGGAATCAACACCGCGATCCGCGGCGACGCCCAGAATATCGGCTTCGCCATTCCGGTTGACCATGTACACCGCCTCCTGCCCCGATTGCTCGATATCGAGCGGCTGCGGCGGGTGTCGTTTGGAATCGGTTTCGGGTCCAACGTAGACAACCACGGCGTGGCCGGCGTGCTCGTTGATCGCGTCGCCTCCGGTTCGCCGGCGGGCGCCGCCGGAATCCGGCGTGGCGACATCATTACGGAAATAGAAGGACATGCGACCCCCAACTTCATGGAGGCCTTTGGCGTCCTGGATGGCGCACCGCCCGGCAAGATCCTCGTATTTCGAGTGGCCGGCGAGAACGGCCGCGTGAAGGCGGTCAAGCTGGCCCTCGCCGAAATCCCCAAACCGGACGGCGAAAAACTCATGCTGGATCGCCTGGGGGTGCGAATTCGAGAACTCACCCGCCGTGAACGCCGCGAGCTGGGCCTACGACGATCCGGAGGGTTGCTGGTCAAGCAGGTCCAACCCGGTTCCCAGGCTTTCAAAAAGAGAGTCGAACCGGGCGACGTCGTCACGAAAATCGGCGGGCGGCCCGTGGGCACGCTCGATCACGTCGGACACCTGCTCGAAGCATACGATCGAGGAGATATCATCCGTGTCGGTTTCATCCGCATCGGACGCCACGTGAGCATCCACGTCGAACTGACCCTCAAGGCCCGATGACGATGCACATCGTG
>JAPULF010000169.1 GCA_027295245.1 Planctomycetota bacterium | reverse complement strand
CCGTGTGTGTCCATCTAACGGCACGAACCATGGGTGAACACTTTCAAACTACGTCGTAAACCTCGACGGGCGGCGATATCTCATGCGGTGGCCTCTTGCTTTGGAACCGGCGTCGCACACTCCGGGCATTTGCCGCTCTCGTTGCCGGTGAGGTTGTAGCCGCAGTGGGGGCAGTGGCCGGGTCAAGCGTTCTGGCATTCCTGGTGGTCGTGGTGCTGGTGGTAACCGTCGTGCCCGGCATGATGGACGGGGACTCTGGGGGGCGTTTCACTCAAATCTGCCCAACTGTTGCTGCAAGTACGATCAAAAGATCGCGAGACGGACCGGTTCATACGTCTGACGAGCGGCGGAAACGTCGAAACACTGGCGTTTTTCCCGTGCGACCCCGAACGCGCACACGCGAGGAAACCTACGCTCGGTCGGGGCGAGCGGTCAGCACGCGCAGAGGAGGCCCTGGATGTTAGTCGCTTCAAGTCCGTCCGGGCGTTCGTGTACATCGACGAGGACCGGGTCAGGATCGACGTGTTCATGCCGGTTACACTTGTCGAAACATGGTTGCCGATCGACCGCGCGGATCGAGACTTCTTGGAGCCGGCCGAAATGAACGCCGCCCGCGATCGGTTGCTGGGGCTCTTCACCCATCAGAATCAGTTAAGCATCGACGGCCGGCGGGCGTCCCCCGAGGCGGTCCAATTGGAATTCCTCGGACCCTGCGCGATCGGGATGAAACATCGCGAACCAACACGTCGGTTGGGTGCATGGACCGCCCGTGTCGGGGCCTCGCTGCGATACAAAGTCGATTCGCCCCCCGACAACGTCGAGTTAGTCTGGCGGTTGTTCAACAGCGCTGTGTTGAACGCCCACGCGACGGTCGTTTTCAACAAGGATCGACATGAGCACCGCCTGACAACTTATCAGCCGGCGGTGGCTTGGCACCGGTCATCGCAGTAGAACGCCCCGCGATCGCCTGCACACATTCGAGCCTGTGGCAGTTGGGGACCGGCTCCGAGCCGAACGGCGCTCACGTTACCGAGAACGGCGATCCACGAGGTGCGTGTCCGCTTCTGCCACGCTACAGGCACTGCTGAGCGGATGGCCGTTCGGTCGCCCGCGGAACTGGGTGAGTGCGGTGAATCGGCCGATGTCTGCGAACCAGCAGGAGTGGATCCAGAACCGCATCGCTAGGAACCGGCCGTTCGGCGGCGAGTTGGAGCAGAAGCGGAACGCCAACCGCCTCGGCCTGACAGCATCGCTCCATCCGGAAGGTCGGCCGGGAAATGGAAAGAATAATGACGCTAGACAGAGAAACTAGTTGCGTACCTGTTTCCAATCCTGGGTACAATGCGATCGGACCCAGGGCCGGATGCGCCCGACCGTTGAACCACCGGCAGCACACTGCGAAGCACCGTCTTGCCCTGTTCCGCAAATTCGGCTGTGAGTTCCCGTTTCGCGCGAAGCGGACGACCAGGGTCCGGCGTGTGCCGTCACGAGTTCGCCGCTTATCCAGGCCCCGGCGGCACAGAGTGCCACCAGGATCGGCCGAGTCATCGATCAGCGGCGCCGCAAGTACCAGGTTCATCACGCCCCCGCGCACGACTTTGCGTCGCGTCAGCCCGCGCCGCCGATCGGGGTCGATATCCGGCCGCACTGCGGCCTCCGGCGTCTCGCTGTCCTCCTCGGCCTCCGACAGAAGACCTCTCTCAGAAAGTGAGAAGATGACCTTTTTGGCGAGCCCTGCGCCTTCAACCCGGTCGATGCCGAAGTTGTCCGATAATGCGTAGTCGATCGAATCCAGGTCGCGGGCTCCGTCACAAGCGTCCCACACAACCAGTGTTGCCGCGTTGAATCGATGTACAACGCCCGATCGGGCGCAAAAAAACCACCGCTTCGCCATCCTGTCCGTGCAATTCAATATCCGGGCGGCGCAAAGGCGTTTTGCAAACGGACGTGGCGTCGATCAGTCCCAATCCGAGTTGTTTCGACATTATTTCAAGACTCATGCAACCGTGTGCCCATCGGTATCCGGCAGTGCGTTTTCGCCGCCAACGGCCGCGAACGAGTGCGGGCACGCATGCGGTGGATTCGCTATGGAGATTATCGGGTGCAAGCTGCGGCTCGCCTCAGTCAACGTGGCCTGCGAATCGTTCATCTAGCTCCGGCGATGAGACTTCCCGTCCGGTGAGATTGTAGCTTTAAGACGGACCAAGTTAGTTCCGATTAACGCTGTAATTGGGTGATTCGCGCCGATTCTCAAGCGTCATTCACGGCAACTCCGACCGGGTCGCCGCGAATCCCGGAAACTAGACAAACGGAGTCCGCCGCCTTGATCACGGAAGTTTCTCAAAACGAAGAGATTCTCAAGGAAATACGTGCGCTGTTCGGCAAGGCCAAGCTGCCGACAAGTCCCGCGCTTGCCGCTCAAATACTCGAACTCGCGAATGATCCGAATTGGACAGTCGCTAAGTTTGCCGATCTCATCCAGCTCGACCCGATTCTGGCAGCCCGGCTGCTCCGTTTGGCCAACTCGTCGGATTGCACCCAGCACGACGAGGTTACCACGATTCAGCGAGCCGTCATCCTGCTGGGCGTTCACCGCGTTCGAACCCTCGGCCTGGGCTTCCAACTCGTCAGCCATCTCAACAAGCTTGGCAAGTGTCCCTTCGACATCAAGACCTACTGGCTGCACTCCGTCTTGCGGGGCTGTCTCGCAAGGGAAATCGCCAAGGAGGTCGCTCCTTCCTGTTCGGAGGACGCGTTTCTCGTCGGTCTGTTGCAAGACTGCGGAATTCTTATTCTCGTGCAACTTCTCGGAATAGAGTATGCGAATCTGCTTCGTACGGGCGATCTCTCACCTGCCGCCTTTCACGAGGCTGAGATCGAGCGATTCCGATTCAATCACGTTCAAACTGCGGTAGCGCTGGCACAGGAGTGGCAATTGCCCGCGGCGATCGTACAGCCGTTGGCCAAGCATCATACGCGAACCGACCTGTCCTCGGATTCAACGGACCTCGACCGGCTTTCAGCGATTGGCTTTGCTGTTGCGTCAATCGAGCTGGCGGACGGCCTTTCGGCCGATCCCGCGTTGGCGGAGTATGCCCGAACCGGTTTGGGTCTGGACGAGGTCGCGCTTGGCAACTGCATAAAACGGGCCGGGGACACCTACGGCGAGGTGGGACAGCTTCTTCATGGCGGCTTGCCCGAGGACCTGGATGTGACCTCCGGAAAGGACCGTTTCGTCATTCGTTCGCTTGCCGGCCAAGATCAAAGTGCCGGCAACTCGGCGGCTGCCGCGGCCGACGCGGTGGTTTCGGCGGTCGATCGGATACATCTTGCGGAGTCACCTGTCGTACCGGCGGACCTCGAGCGGATCGCGCGAGAACTCACCGAGCGACCCTCCATTCGATTCGTTTGTCAACGCAAGCGGCAGCGCAAACAGCTGATTACGCCTTGCAGTGTAGCCAGTTTTACCGGCATGAATTTGGGGCTCTCCATAGAGGAGGCCTACGTTTACGACATCTCGACTAGAGGGATCGGGCTAATGGTCCCGAGCGAGAAGCGCCGCGGTGAGCCAATCGAAATCGCCATTCATACGTCGAAAAAAAACACTTTGTACGTCGCGGGCGTGGTTGCGTTTTGCCGGCATGTCGAAGGGTGTATTCATCAGGTGGGCGTGCAGCTTTTTGCACACGGCCGCGATCCGGTGCTCTCGTCAGATCCCAACAGTGCGGTCCGCAACCTTGATTGGGTTGCGTCGGCACTTAAGTCCTTGAATTCGTAAAGACCATTGCAGCCGGGTTGCCCGATCGCGGTTCGTTCACCGAGGGAATCAACGACACGAACACAGAATGGGGCTGACGCGAGCCGGTGCGCCTGGAACTGCGGGGATTTGCCCTCTCTGAGGTTCGGGGGCTCTGTGGCGACGAATAACGTCAACAATCCAGCGCTCGTCGGCCGCACCGATCACCCTCTGCAATTGCGCCGTCAGGAAATTCAATTGATGCAGAAGGTTTATGCAACTGAGGCCAAGCTACTCGTAGAGGCGGACTATCCCGAGCGGGATCAGAAGGCGCTACGAGCGTGCATTGAAATGGTCGACGACCCCGAGGCCAGCACCCGCGACAAACGGACAGCGGTGAAGCTCTTGGAAAAGGTCAGTAGCCGTCTCGATCACCGACATATCGAGCTATCGAGGAACAACACCGAGCGCATGAAGATCAAGGCACAAGTCGCCACCTCTGCGATCAATACTTGGCAGCCCAACGGAGCGCCGCCGGAGCCCGACTCTGAGTTACAGAAATTGATCGACGGCGCAGGCTCGGACCAGGAAGGCGATGTGGAGGACGATCGGCAATGACGAGATTCGACGATCCGAACCCGATCGAACGAGTGCTGTCGGCATTCCGCACGGTCAAGCGTCCGGAGCTGACGCCCTTGCGTGATGACCGGCCACACTTCTCCACAGGGCCATTCTTCAACGGCGAACTCTTGCCCTATTTTCGGGAACTGGATCGACGAGCCTTCCGGGACATTCTGAGCGACGACG
>JAPULF010000168.1 GCA_027295245.1 Planctomycetota bacterium | reverse complement strand
GATGACGGTCTTCGTGTCGATTCTGCTCTTGATTCTCTACACAACCGACTACGGCATAAAGCAAAAGCTGGAGAGCATCGTCCGCGTAACCTACCGGGTGAACAAGGCTACACTCGAGAAGATCGAGCAGGAGATCGGGCGATCGTTTCGCGAGTTCCGGTTGATCAATCGCATTCTGGATTTCGGCGACGATCATGAGACAAACGTCTACGTGGTCCGGCCGCGCGGCAGCGACGACGGTCGCGAAGTCGAGGGTCGGCTGCGCCAGATCGACGGCGTGGTGAAGCTGGCGATGTACCAGAGCGATCAACATGCGCCGTTCTAGCGGGATTTTCTCGGAGGGTGTCGGCTCGAGGCGGCCGCGGGCCGGGTTGCGGCTGCTCGCGACCTTGTTTGCAGCGATTCTGATCATCGCCGTGGTGTTTGTCGGGGGCGAGTACGTTCAGCGTTACGGGGCATACGACCGGGCCCGGGGAGAGGAGTTTCGCCCGGCACGGCTGATCGATCGCCTTTCGGCGCCGGCGCGCAACATCGCGCTGAACATGCGATTCGAGATGCCCAGGCCGTTGGTAAACCGGAAGCTGGCCGACAGCGGACTTCCGGTCTACGACTTGTACATTGCCCCGAGGCACTTGGGCGTTCTTCAAGATACGGCGGAACGGGTGACTGCACGGACCTGGTCCACGGGTATTCCGCGTGCGTATGTTCCGGCTGCTTTTTGGATGGAGGATCAATGGGTAGCGATCGAGGTGAAGCTGCGGGGGCTGACCTCGATGCACTATTTGAAGCTCCGGCCGTCGTTGCGTTTGAAGTTCCCGAAGGCACACCTGTTTCAGGGCAAGAAGCAGATCAATCTATCAGATCCGTACGATAAGGGTCTCACGTCGGACGAAACCGCGAACTGGGAGTTGCGGCGATACGGGATTCTCACGTGGGACAGCCGGTTCGTGGTGCTGCGGCTGAACGGAAGCGTGATCGGGGTGTTTCAGGAGATCGAACAGTTCGGGCGAAGCATGGCGGATCGGAACGGTCGGCCCGAGGGGTTCATTTTTTCCGGTGCGGGGCAATTGTTCGGCAAGGAGGGCCCGGGTTACGACAAGGCGAGCACCGCAATCGGCTTGTTGTCGGCGTTTTGCTCGAATTCGAGAGGCTCCACCGACGATCACTGCGATTGGGATTTTGTCCGCGCATATTTGGACACGGATCGTTGGGCGTGGGCGGCGGCCCTCATGGCCGTGCTTGGCTCGCCACACGGTTGGAGTCCGGACAACCTGCGGATGTTCTGGGATCCGGCCAGGGGGCGCTTCGAGCCGATCCCATGGGACTACTCCAGCGCCCGGATCGAGAAGAGTGTCTTGCATGGTGAAAAGGTGAATGGGCTCGGCAAGGCCCTGTGCGGCATTCCGGAATTTCGTCGAATGCGCGACGTGCGGATGTGGACCCTGCTCACGCAACGGGTCGACGAAATCATTCAGCGTGCCAACGACAGGTTCGAAGAGCTGGCCGGTCCGCTGTCGAACGACATGCGCCACCCAGACATCGCTTTGGATCGTTCACGTCACGATGGGTTTATCGAGCGGCTGGACCACAACCGGAAGGTTTTGATGGAGTACTTCCAATCGCATGATCTGCGGGTGGTTGTTTTTCGGGACACCGTTGGCGTGTTGACGTTGCAATTGGAGAACCACGGGAAGTCGTTTCTCTCGGTGGATCGGATTGCCCTGAGCAATGGGCGCGAAGTACGAATGCAAGAGCTGACCGCCCCCGAAATTGTGGATGGAGCGTGGCTGGGCGATCCCGGGCGGGCGTTGCTGGCGGTTTCCGTTGCTGCGGGCGAACGACTCGTGGGCCTGGAGGTTCGCGATGCGGTCGTCGGGGCGGGGCTGTCGGACCCTGAAGTCAGTATCGTGGACGGGGTGGGCCCGGGGCCTCGTGTAGAACCCAAGCCCGTTCGTGAGCGATTGCGGCTCTCTGTGGAGAATGTCCACATCGCCTCGGACAAGGTGACGTTCGGTCCCGGTCGGGTCTCGTTGAGCGGCACGATCGAGATTCCTGACATGTATACGGTTGTATTCACTCCCGGCCTGGAGCTCGAGATGGGTCCGGGCGGGACGTTGCTGGTGGCCGGCGATTTTGAGAGTCTCGGAACAAAAGACGCGCCCATCTCGGTCATCGGGTCCGACCCCTCCGCGCCTTGGGGCGGCGTGGCCGTGCAAGGCACGCGGAGCGAGCCCCGTGCGGTTCGAATGAAACACACCCTATTCGAAGGCGGTAGCGGCTCCCAGAATAGCCGCACGTACTTCACGAGTCCGTTCGCGGTGCATGACGGGGTTGTGACGATAGAGTCGTGTGAATTCAGGAATTCGGTTGCGGACGACGGGATCAACCTGAAGTATTGTGACGTGGACCTGCGCGACAGTTTTTTTGGTGGTTCGGCGGACGACGCGGTGGATCTGGACTTTTGCCGAGGCGAGGTCGTCGGGAACGTGGTCGTCGATTCCGGCGGGGACGGTCTGGACGTTAGCGGTTCCGACGTTGCGATCGTCGGCAACGAGATCGCGCGTTGCAAAGACAAGGGCATGAGCATCGGCGAACGATCGCGCGTGTCCGTTGAGGGCAACGTGATCCGCGACTGCTATACGGGCATCGCGGTGAAAGACTCTTCCTTTGCAGAGATTGAGGGCGGCCGATTGGAGGGACTGCAGGTGGGGGTGGCGCTGTATGTCAAGAAGCTCACGTTCGGACCGAGCCACGCGAGGCTCAGCGGCGTCCAATTGGACCGCGTGGAGACGAAGTACCTACACGACAAGTCGTGTAGGTTGGAGCTGGCGGACGATGCCGAGCTCAACCCCCCGACGCGACCGGATTGAGATTCGGGTCTGGAACGTCGGGCCGCCGGCCCCTGAGCGGGTTTTGGCACATCGCATCCGCGGGTCATTCATGGACAAGCCGGGTGATTTGACCGGCCTGTGATCTCAGTGCATACTGGCCAAGTGGCGTGACACGGGATCACGCCAGCGATGGGCGGGTCGGCCAGGCCGGTAGGCTCGGGGGCTGATCCACTCAATGGGACCATCATTCTCGAAGTGTCACCTCACTCCATCATGCGACTCCACTGCAGTCCATTGGGTCGACAGGGCCTGGGATGACGGCGCGTCCGAAAAACGGAGAGGACTATCCATGTCGTATGAAGACAAGACGCTAACTTGTGTTGACTGCAGCCAGGAGTTCGTGCATTCAGGCGAAGATCAGGCCCGTTACGCTGAACGCGGGTTCACCAACGAGCCGAAGCGATGTCGGGAGTGTCGCGAAAAGCGCAAGTCGCGAGCATCGAGCGGCGGTGGTGGTGGCGGTGGTGGTGGCGGCGGCGGCGGCGGCGGCGGTCACCGACCCGGCGGATCGGCGGATCGGCGACCTCAGCGCGAATTTCATGAAGTGGTCTGCGCCGAATGCGGCACGACAACGACCGTGCCGTTTAAGCCGACCGGGGATCGCCCGGTTTACTGCCGCGATTGCTTTCGGCAGAAATAAAGAACGTTTGAAGACCGTGCAGCGGCAATTTCGCTCGCCTCGGTTGGGCGACGCCGAGAGGCTTCTTGGCCTTCGTGCTTTGGGGGATCGGCTCAAATCGAGTACGCTGGATTGCGACGCGTTTATCCCGTAGTGCGCGCCGATTCATTTGGCGCGGATTGACGGAGGGCCAACCATGCCGTCGGGCGCAATGGCGGTCAATCCGAATATCCTGGAAATGGAATATGCGGTACGCGGACCGATTCCACAACGGGCCGCCGAGCTTGCCGCGGGCGGTATGCAGGTGATTTCCTGCCACATCGGGAACCCGCAGGCGCTTGGGCAATCGCCGATCTACTACTACCGGCAGATTCTGAGCCTCATTGAAGACCCCAGTCGAATCGGGCGAGAGCGAGCGCTGAAGTCGCTACTGAAGCGCCTCCCGCAAGCGGAATCCGGATTGTCGAAAGAGGGGGAATTCTCTTCAGAAGCCGCGCTGGAGATGGGTGAGACGATTCTGTCGCGACTTGGCACGGGCGTCGGCGCCTATACCGAGAGCAAGGGTCCGGCGTTCATACGCGAGGCCGTCGCCCGCTATATCGATGAGCGCGACGGCGTGACGGACTCGGACGGGAAGAGGTCGGATCCGGAAAACATATTTCTGACGAATGGTGCGAGCGAGGGCGCCAGATTCGTCATTGAAACCATGCTGGCCGATCCCAAGGACGGCATCATGGTACCGATTCCCCAATACCCGCTCTATTCCGCCACCATTCGGCGATGCGGGGGCGTGCAGGTAGGTTATTTCCCTGATGAGGACGCGGGTTGGACCTTGAACCGATCGATTCTGGAGGAAGCTCTGTCATCCGCCCGCGATGGGGGCGTGAAGGTCAAGGCGATTGTCGTGATCAATCCGTGTAACCCCACGGGTGCGGTCCTGGACGACGACGACGTCAAAGACGTTTGCACGTTTGCGCGGGAGCACGGGTTGGCGATCATTGCGGACGAGGTTTATCAGGACAACGTCTATGGGGCGTCTTTCGTATCGTTCGCGAAGGCGGTGGGGCGCGACGAACTGCCGCTCTTCAGCCTTCACAGCACGTCGAAGGGCTTTCATGGGGAGTGCGGCCACCGGGGTGGATACTTGGAAGTGCGAAATCCTCCTCGGCTCGAGGTCGGCTCCGGGAACTTTGTCGACATTTTGCTGAAGCTGGCCTCGGTGAACCTGTGTTCGAACACGATGGGCCAGGTGTTGACCTACCTGATGGTCAGTCCTCCGAAGTCCGACAGCGATTTGCACGCTCGGTACATACGTGAGAAGGAAGGCGTTCTTCGGGCGTTGCACGAGAAGGCCGTCATGATTCGAGAGTCGTTCGAGAAAATGCGCGGCCTGTTCTGTTTCGGACGAATCGGCGCGATGTACCTGTTCCCGCGTCTGGGCAAGCTTCCGGAAGGCACGACGGATTTCGACTACTGCATGCGGCTTCTCGAGACTACCGGTCTATGTACGGTCAACGGGGCCGGTTTCGGCCAGAAGACCGGGACGTGGCACTTGAGGATTGCGTTCTTGCCGCCGAAAGAAGTGCTGTCGAACGTGCTGTCGAAGTGGATCGATTTCCACAACGGCTATGTCCCTGGAGAATAACGGCCCTGCCGCCCCGGATAGTGCGTACGAGCCGACGGCCGCTACGCACAGCATTCTGTGCGTAGTGGCGGCATCGGGACGATTGACTGTTCGTAGTGGGTTTGGGCCCGTGAGTGGGTATTGGCGTCAGGGTGCGGACTTGACGTTGGCCGCCTTGGGACCCTTTTCGCCCTGAAGGACTTCAAATTCGACGCGCTCGCCTTCCTTCAGTGTCCGATGTCCCTCGCCCGAGATCGCCGTGTGGTGTACGAATACGTCCACTCCGTCATCCGAGTTGATAAACCCGAAACCCTTGCTGTCATTGAACCACTTGACTGTACCAGTAGCCATTTGAGGTGTTCCTTACAAACGCCGAGGAGAGGGGGACGCGGTGAAACAGACGCTGTTTCGGGGGTGTACTTGAGACGCGGCACTTTCCGTTCGGCACAAACTAACTCTAGAAACCAAGGGGAGTATCCCATCGTTCGCCACGGTCGTCAAGCCCTTTGTGGCACCCCGTATCGGCCGCGGGGGTGTGGGCCTCACGCCCTATAATGCCTTCGGATGCCGGCTTTGAAAACGCGATTTGAGGCTTTTCAGCGGCCGGGCGCGGGGCCTGATCGGTCAGGAATCTCGGCGGCTCGCGGAATTCTCGGGGTTCTCGGGGTCGCAACGGCCTTCGACTCGCCAGGAGGACCCGTGCCGTTCCACCCTTCGGTACAGGGTGTCCCGCTCGATCGGTCGTCGGCCGGCTTCGACGATCAGCCGCCGAATCATGTCAACCGACAATTCCTGATGGGTGTTGCCGGATCCGCCCTCGCGCTTGGTGATGTCGTAGTAC
>JAPULF010000167.1 GCA_027295245.1 Planctomycetota bacterium | reverse complement strand
AACCGATGCATCGGTCGCTCGTGTTTCGATCGATGAAATCGAGACTCTCAGACCAATTTCGACCGATTTCGTGGGGCCGCGGTCGCCCGAGACCGCTCGACCCGGCGATCGCATCTGCACGTTTTTTCTTTCCGATGGGGGTGAACTTACGGGCCGTTTTGTCGGCGGGTCGACTCGGGGGGCTGGACGGCGAACGGTTCGCGTGGATGCCGGTATCGGTCGTCCGGTCGACATTCCGTTCGGCCGGCTCGTCGCCGTTCGGTTTTCGGCCGAGCAGACTCCGTCGCTCGAACCGGAGTTCCAGGCCCGGATCGAAGGGCGCCAGGCCGGCCGCGACATGTTGATCATGAGACGGGCCGGCAAACCGGTGGCGATTGCCGGCGCCCTCGAAAACCTGTCGCCGGACGGATGGGAGTTCGCCATCGGCAACCGGACACGCTCGGGCGCCTTGCGGCGGGCATACGGAATTGTCCTCGGGTCGAACCCGGTCGCGACGGCGCCGCTTCCAGCGATGGTTCGCCTGTTCGGCGGTAATCGGTTTACGGCCCGGATCGTTTCGGCGAATTCAAGCACGCTCGTCGTCGACGCAGGTCCGCTCGGCGAGATCGATCTCTCGTGGCGGATTATTCAACGGGTCGATTTACAAAGCGGCCGCGTTGTCTATGTCTCCGATCTGGAGCCCGCCGACCTGATTGTCCGCTCGATCATCGGGGGCGACTGGCCGCCGCAAAAGAACCGCAACGTGACCGGCGGCCCGATCACGATTGGAAAACGGTCATACGCCCGGGGCATCGGTGTTCACGCCTATACCGCGCTGGTCTACGAACTCAACGCCGAATTCGAACGGTTCATGGCCGAAGTGGGCATTGACGATTCGATGGGCGGCCGTGGCAATGCGATCTTTCGCGTGCGCGGTGACGGTCGTGTGCTCTTCGAATCGCCGCCGATGTCCGGTGGCGACAAGCCCGTGGCCGTTTCGGTAACGCTTGCCGGCGTTCAACGGCTGACCCTGGAGTGCGACGAGGGTAAAGGGCTCAACCTGTCGGATCACGGCAATTGGGCGGATGCCCGGCTCATTCGAACGGCCTCCGTCCGGGGGAGAGAAAACTGATGCCTGCGTGGGCCCTTACCGTCGTTCTTGCCGCGTGCCCCGGACAGGCGGATGCCGTCGATCCGGCCGACTTGGCGCGCGTGCGGGCGTATGAGCATGCCCGCGTTCAGTTGGTGGAGCGCTTGGCGCCGACGGTCGTTTGCATGTTCGGCCGGGGAGAGCGGATCGGAGGCGGTTCGGGCGTCGTGATCGATGCCGAAGGATACGGGTTGACGAATTTTCACGTCGTCGCGGGCATGATGAAGGACCGTCTCGGCGACGGGGGCATGTCCGACCACCAATTGTATCCGCTCGACGTCCTGGGCATCGATCCCACGGGCGACGTGGCGATGTTCAAACTGCACCGGCCCGAGCCGTTCGCATTCGCCCCGCTCGGGGATTCCGGGGCGTTGCGGATCGGCGACTATGCGATGGCCATGGGAAACCCGTTTCTGCTCGCCGAGGACTATACGCCGACGGTGACGCTCGGCATCATCTCCGGCATTCATCGATATCAATGGGGCGTCGGCCGGGCCTTGCGCTACACGGATTGCATTCAGGTCGATACGTCGATCAATCCCGGCAATTCGGGCGGGCCGCTGTTTGACATGGCCGGAAATCTGATCGGGATCAACGGTCGGGTGTCCATCGAAGAACGCGGCCGCGTGAACGTCGGCGTGGGATATGCGATTTCCATCAATCAGATCAAGCGGTTCATTCCCGCGCTTCGGGCCGGTCTTCCGACCAAGCATGCGACCGCCGGTTTTACGGTGTTCGATCGCGATGGCCGGGTGATTGTCGA
The DNA here is from genome assembly GCA_027295245.1 of Planctomycetota bacterium. Lineage (GTDB taxonomy): Bacteria > Planctomycetota > Phycisphaerae > UBA1845 > UTPLA1 > JAPULF01. The sequence goes on along the minus strand of JAPULF010000167.1, from coordinate 2,591 downwards.
CCAAATCCTGGACGATTCCCCGGCGTACATGGCGGGCCTGCGGCTGGGCGACGAGATTCTGAGATTCGGCGGCGCGGCGATTCGTACGCAAAACCATTTTGCATCGCTTCTCGGCGTATATCCCGGGGGCTGGCCCGTGGAAGTGTCCTTCCGTCGAGATCAAGAGGTCCGGTCGATTCGGATTCGGCTCGAGAATCTCCCGTTTCCGAAACAAGCCCGACGATCGCCTGCGGGCGGCGGCGCGACCAATCCCTATGCCCCGCATGCGGTGACGAAGACTGCGAATCGGCGGGCGGTGGCCCGGGCGTTCAAGAAGTTTCTCGAATCGACCGGCGGGCCGGGTGCGTTCCGGTCCGTTCGATCGATCCACGTGCGCGGCGAGCGCTTGCCGGCATCGCGAGGGCCGGATGCGTGGCAGCCCTTTGAGGATTCGAACGTCCGGCCGACGCGACCGGATGCCGTCCCCGCCGAGAATGCGGATGCCTTCGAAGCGGAGATTCTTTGGACGCTTCTGGACGCGGCCGATGATCCGACGGATGGAGGATACAGCGTGATCGGCGGCGACGAGGTTCTCGGGGACATCGCCGTCGTGATCGAACGCGACGCGGTTGAGAAGACCGATTTTCGGGTGGCGTTTGATGACCGTACGGGCGCTTTGCTGCGTCTCGAGTTTCGCGATCCCCGATCCCGCAAGGAGGTTCGATACGAGTATGGCGACCATCGACGGGTTGGACACGTGAAACTGCCCCACAAACGATGGATCTATTTCGATGACGCCCTTTACGCCGAGGACCGATTCGACGAGGTAGAGATTTCGAGCAGCGCGTCATGAACGAATCCAATTCGATCAATCCGGTGGGTCGTCGTTCCGGCCTGCTTGCGCGGCACGCATGTTTCTCCGCGCACGTCTTGCTGATCGTTCTTGGCGCATCGGTTGTTCGCGCCGGTCCAAACGTCGCGCCGAACACCGTGGCCGGGGCGGTGGATCGGGTAGCGCCCGCGGTCGTGAAGCTCTACGGCGAGGGCATGGGGCGGGTACACGGCTATGGCACCGGCGTCCTGGTGTCTTCCGACGGGCTGGTCCTGACAACCTATTCGTTGCTTGCCCGGAGCCGGGCGATTCGCGTGGTCCTGAGCGACGGGCGGACGTTTTACAATGCCAAGCTCGAGCGGGCCGACGAGTATCGACAGCTCGCATTAATCAAGATCGACGATGCCCCCGAACTCCCGTTTCTGGAGCCGGCGGGCACCGAGCAACTCGCGACGGGCGATACCGTGATCGCCATGGGAAACTGGTACAAGACCGCGGACGGCGACGAGCCGTTGTCCCTGACGCGCGGCATCCTCGGGTTGAAGACCCACCTCGACGCCCGCAGGCTGACCCGCGACTTCGACTACACCGGACCGATCCTGGTCTACGACGCCATCACCTCGAATCCGGGTGCGCCCGGCAGCCCGCTGCTGGACATCCATGGCAACTTCGTCGGGCTGGTCGGCAAGATCGTGGAGGCCGTAAATACCAACACGCGTCTTAATTACGCGATTCCTTCCGAAGAGATCGCGGCGTTTCTGGGCGGCGAATCCAAGACCGTGTCGGCGACCAAGAACGCCCCTTCCGATGCGAAGGAGAACAAGGCCAAACCGTACCTCGGCATCAAACTCTCGAAGCTCGGATACCGGCGGATACCGGCATACGTCGAACGCGTTCGGCCGGGTTCACCGGCGGCAAAGGCGGGCGTCAAGTCCGACGACCTTATCTGGGCGGTCAACAATCGGCGGGTAAGCGATGCGGAGGATTGCCGGAAGTTGCTTGCCGGGCTCGAGCCCGGACAGACCGTGCAAATCGTGGTCAAACGCGGCGGGCGCATCGTTGCCACGGACATGGTGGTGGGAGAGAAGCCGTGAGCGTGACCGGTGCCATCTGCGCGTGTGTCTTGTCGTGGGTCGGGGCGTCCTTCGGCAATGCTTCGGACCCCCTCGAATTCGAGCGCGCCCGGGCATCCGTGATTCGCGGCGCGGTTGCCGCCGTTGAAACTTCGATCGTGACCATCGAGACCATTGGCGGGGCACAGCCGCTGGCGACGTCCCCGACAGACAGCCCGGCGCCGCGCCGTCGGCCAAGGCCTTCCCGTGTGGTGTCGGAGCGTTTTCGGATCGCCGAGGGCCCGACCACCGGCCTGATCGTGTCTCCCGACGGGCTGATTCTCACCAGCAGCTTCAATTTTGCCCGCGATCCGGCCGTCATCACCGTGACCCTGGCGGATGGCAGTCGTCACGTCGGCACGCGATTGGGCGTGGATTACATCCGGCGGTTGGCATTGGTACGGATCGACGCGTCGAACCTGCGTACCTGCGGCTGGGTACCGCACGAAGAACTTCGGGTGGGCCAGTATGCGATCGCATGCGGTCGTGGATTGGACGCGGACCGGGCCGCCCCGACGTTCGGAATCGTCAGTGCGTTGGGGCGCAGGAACGGAAATGCCGTTCAGACCGACGCCAAGACGTCGCCCGTGAATTACGGCGGCCCGTTGATCGACATCGAGGGTCGGGTGATGGGCCTCATCGTTCCGATGGCGGGGGCGGGCGGGGCC
>JAPULF010000166.1 GCA_027295245.1 Planctomycetota bacterium | reverse complement strand
GGGGCCATGGCGCCGTGTGCATTCGTGATGAAGAGCAGGCCGTGCGCGGCCACGGGGGTGGGCACGGGAATATCGCCGCCGCCACGCAGCCTCCAAAGCTCGCGGCCGGTCTTCGCATCGTAGCCGCCGATGTGTTTGAAGCCGTTGACCACGACCTGTGTACGGCCCGGAGATTCGTGGATTGTCGGCGTGCTCCAGGTTGGGAACTCATCGCGCGGGGTTCGCCAAACCTCACGCCCGTCCTTGATATCGAATGCGGCGATGAACGAGTCTTTCTGAATGTCGCATTGAACGATCACCCTGTTCTCGTGGATGATCGGAGAACCGGCGAAACCCCATTGGGCGCCGGGCATCGCGTAGTAACCGGAATCCAACAGGCCGAGGTCCTTTTTCCAGATGAGCTTGCCGGCAACGTCGTAGCAGTAAAGTCCCTCGGAACCGAAGAACGCGACGACGTACCTGCCGTTGGTGGCCGGCGTGCAGTTAGCGTGGGTCGCCTTGGTGTGCCGTTTGATCTTGGGCACGCCCGTGTGCGCGTCTTTGGACCAGATCATGTCTCCGGTGCGCTTGTCCAGGCAGTACACGGTCCATGTGTGCGCGGTATCGTCATTGACCGGGGCGATGTTCCCGTAAAGGCCGACCTTGAGTTCTCCCTCTCCACCCTCGACGACCGCGACGGCGCTGGTGACGAAGAGACGGTTTCCCCAGATGACCGGCCCGGAGTGGGCGAGGCCCGGAATGCGAGTCTTCCATTTTATGTTTTCGCCGGTTTCGCCGTTCCATTTCGTCGGCGTCGAGAATCCCTCGGCGACGCCGCCGGCGCGGACCCCTCGAAACGAGGGCCAATGCACGCCGGATTCGGCGAGCACCGAAGCGGTCATTCCTGTAGAAACAAGAATGACCAGGTACACGGCTCGTTTCGCGGGCATCATGTAAGCAATCTCCCGAAGCCGGATGATTCCGAGCTTGCAAACACCATGATACCCCGCTGCCCGCGCGAGGGCACCGATTGGGCGACCCGAAATTGACGCCGGCCGGGACGCTCTCCACAATGGCCGGGTCGGTCATATGAGGAGAGTTCGATCATGTATATCGCTATGAATCGGTTTCGGATCGCCGCCGGACGCGAGGCGGACTTTGAGAAGATTTGGCGCGAGCGGGAGTCTCTTCTCGACGACGTTCCGGGTTTTCGCGAGTTTCATCTACTTCGCGGGCCGTCGGAAGACGGGGCCACGCTCTTTGTGTCGCACTCTACATGGGACTCACACGCGGCATTCGAGGCGTGGACGAACTCCGACGCGTTTCGCAATGCCCACGGAAAGTCCCGTGCCCCAGAGGGCACGTACCTCGGGCCACCGATGTTCGAGGGATTCGAGGCCATACTGTAATCAGCGAATACCCCCATGGCAGCGTTCGGCGAGCGCGAAACAGCGCGTCGCGCATTTGACCGGCGCGGGGGCCGAGACCGCGCGGGCGAATTCGCCCGCGACGGCCGGTATTCGTCAAACCTCTATCTAATTGCTTAACAAGTCGGCAACGAAGAGCGCGTTGTCTCCGGCGATCGTGCCCGTGCCGTAATCCGCACAGACCTGATTCTCGTCCGGCTCGGGCGCGGCGCCCAACTTGGCGCGATTATAGCCGCCGATGTCGGTGCCGTTGATGTCCCCATCTCCGTTGATATCGCCTATCAAGACACAGGGCTTTTCACACGGGTTGGGCTCGCAAGGGGCCATGTCTCCCTGGAATTCGCCTCCGTTGCCAACGCAAATGCCTTCATCCAGCACGACACATCCGAAGCTCAGGCAGCAAGCGCCGTTCGCTTGCGGACAGGGATCGGGCAAGCACGGCTCGCCGTCTCCGATATAGAGCCCGCCGTTCGATTCGCAGACGGTCTGGGAGAGTGTATCCAGGCAGCCGTCGAAGATGCAACAGGCACCGGTGGACGCCGGACAAGTACCGCCCCCGCAGGTGACTCCGCGGCCCTGAAAGGTTCCGCCGCAGGTCTCGTTCGTTTCGACGGTACACGTACCGTTCGTGGCACAGCAGGCCCCTTCCGGCGGGCAGGCCGCGTCGATGGCGTTTTCGAAGGCGTTTAGATCGATGCGCGTTGCCACGTTCGGACAAGGACAGTGCGTGGCGATTCCGATGATGTTCTCGGTATCATTACGAATCAACGAAGAACCGGAATTCCCGCCTCTCAGGTCGATCGAAAAGGTGTAGGCATTCCCGAACACCTGATTGATGGGTCCGTCGGCGGTTTGTTGGGTCTGATTCAGGACACAAGTCAAGTCGGCGCCAAAGCCCGTGAGTTCGGAGCTCGTGCCGACCGGCGCGACGCTGGGCGAGATCGGGCGCAGCACACCGTAGCGTTCGAAGGGCATTTGGCCGAGATTGTTGTTGCCGGTGGTCAACACGGACCAGTCATTCCCGGGGCCACCGTTCGTGAAACTGAAGCTGGAGGCCGGAAACTGATCGGCAATGGGAGGACTGAACAGATTACAATTCGCCGCCGAATTCGGCACGTTGAACTGAACGACCATATTTCCGCCGATGCAGTGCCCCGCGGACACGAGGCAACTATCGGCACTATACACCGAGGCGGTACAGCCGGCCGGAAAGAGTCGGCAGGCCCAATCCTCGTCGGACGGAACGCGGCCATCCGAGCCGCAAATACCGCATTGTCCCGCTCCACCGACCGGTTGGGGGCGGAAGTACATGGTGTCCACGGCCTCGATCACGAAACGATTGTTCACGGTCTTGGGACCGGCGACGAGTTCCACCGTGACTTGGTCCCCGTTGAAATAGGCCGACGCATCGTGCCACATCGCGAGGTCCGCGGCGTCCAA
>JAPULF010000165.1 GCA_027295245.1 Planctomycetota bacterium | reverse complement strand
CACCATAGGCCGGACAGCGGATCGCTCTTTGACCACATCGTGTCCGGTCCCGGATTGATCTGCTTGAACTTGATCACGGTAATGTCCCACCCGACTTGAGTCGCGTTCGAATCCGCGGCTTCTAGCTGCAGCCGAACCGAGAACACGATGTCGCTTTCCGGGTCGGTCGGGACTTCGTGAATGTCGTATGTGACTACTTGATCGGGCGGCAGGCCGAAAGCCGGCACCGCCAACATTGCTGCCACGGCGATAGTCATTGGGATCGTGCGCATGAACAGGGTCCTCCTCGATCAATTCCCGACCGGGACGCCGACGAGACGCCTCGCCATCCGTTCCTTCAAAAAAAGGGTCGCCGCCAATCGGCTCAGGCGCGCGGAATTAACGAGTTCGAATTTGTCGCGAGATAGAGATTCGAGAATCGCTCGGTCGCTCAGAATCCATCTGCCTCAGACCACGATTGATCCGTGATCGCCTCAGCGGAATGGGGTGTTTTCCCCACAGCGCGGTCGTGCGGCAACGGTTGAGCTGCGACTACACAACGAGTTGCGCCGCTTGCGATGTTCCGAGAGTGGAGGTGCTTTGGGTGCTTGGGTGCCACGAGAAGGCACCGAGATGGGGAGAACTTCACGTCTTCCGATACGCCGAGTCCGAGTGTTGGGCTACGGCCCCCTTCAGATCCCGCCTCGCGAGGGATATCCTGACCGGACCTGTCGGATTAGGTCGTCACGGTCCACGGAGGGCTGGCGCATCCGTCGCAGATCGCCTGCAGGGCAAAAAAAAAGCGGGCAGGTCACTAGGGACCTGCCCGCGCTTGTGCGTTCAATTCGAGTGTTGCGGGACCTACATGTCCATCCCGCCGCCGCCCGGCATCGCGGGCTTCTTCTTCTCCTTGATTTCGCTGACCATGGCGTCGGTCGTCAGGAGCAGCGTCGCGACCGAAGCGGCGTTTTGCAGGGCGATCCGCTCGACCTTGGTGGGGACCAGGACGCCCATCTTGATCAGGTCGCCGTACTCGCCGGTCAGGGCGTTGTAGCCGAAATTGGTATCCTTGGACTCGAACACCTTCTGCGAAACGATTGAGCCGTCAGCACCGGCATTCTCGGCGATTGTCCGGATCGGAGCCCAGAGTGCCCGGCGGACGATGTCAACGCCGGTCTTCTGGTCGCCGCGGAGCTTCTTTTCTTCACGGTCGAGGACGCGGGCCAGCGCCCGGAGCGGGGCCACGCCGCCGCCCGGCAAGACGCCCTCCTCGACGGCCGCGCGGCTCGCATGGAGCGCATCTTCAACACGCGACTTCTTTTCCTTCATTTCGACTTCGGTCGCCGCCCCGACCTTGATCTGGGCTACGCCCCCGGCCAGCTTGGCGAGCCGCTCTTCGAGCTTCTCGCGGTCGTAGTCGCTGGTGGTCTTGGAGATCTCGGTCTTGATCTGCTCGATGCGGGCCTTCACGTCGTTGGTGCTGCCGCCGCCCTGGATGATCGTCGTGTTGTCCTTGTCGATGACCACCCGCTTGGCCTGGCCGAGGTCCTTCAATTCGACGGAATCCAGCGTGATGCCCAGGTCTTCGAAGATGGCGTTGCCGCCGGTCATCACCGAGATGTCTTCGAGCATGGACTTGCGGCGGTCGCCGAAACCGGGGGCCTTGACGGCGCAACCTTGCAGGGTGCCCCGCAGCTTGTTCACCACCAGAGTCGCCAGGGCCTCGCCGTCGATGTCTTCCGCGATGATCAACAGCGGTCGACCGGCCTTGGCGCACTTCTCGAGGACCGGGATGAATTCCTTGACGTTCGAGATCTTCTTTTCGTGGATCAGGATGTAAGGCTTATCGAGGCGGCATTCCATGTCCTCCGGGTTGGTCACGAAATGCGGCGACACGTAGCCCTTGTCAAACTGCATTCCCTCCACCAACTCGACCACCGTCTCCAGGGTCTGACCCTCTTCAACGGAAATGACGCCGTCCTTGCCGACCTTGTCCATGGCCTCCGCGATCTTTTTGCCGATCTCCGGGTCCTGGTTCGCCGAACACATGCCCACCTGCGCGATCTGCTTCGACTCCTTGACGGGCTGGCTCATCCGCTCGTACTCCGCGACGATGGCGGAAACGCCCGCTTCGATACCCCGCTTCAGCTCCATGGCATCCGCCCCGGCCGTCACGTTCTTGAGCCCCTCGTTGAAGATCGACTCGACGTAAATGGTCGCCGTGGTCGTGCCGTCGCCGGCATCGCTGGAGGTCTTGCTGGCGACTTCCTTCACCATCTGGGCGCCCATGTTTTCGTTGGGATCTTCCAGCTCGATCTCCTTGGCCACCGTCACCCCGTCCTTTGTCACCGTCGGTGAGCCAAACGACTTCTCGAGCACCACGTTTCGACCACACGGGCCCAGCGTGCTCTTAACCGCCCGGGCCAGCTTGCCGATACCTGCTCGGATGGATTCGCGAGCTTCCATTTCGAATGCAATCTTCTTTGCTGCCATCGCATGAATCTCCGGTTCTCGTTCTCAGATTCTGGTTTCGCGCGCCCTTCGGCGCGTGGTCTTCGACACTAATCCACTTCGTCATCCAGTTCCGGCATCGGCTCGTCCTGCCAGACCGAACCCTTCGGTTTGACCAGCAATTCGACCGACTCCACCGACTCGGCATCGACGAAAACTATATGGTCCACGACGTCCGCGTCGTCATGGCGGGAGACTTGTATTTCGATCCGATATCCGGCGTCTCCCACCTTTTCGTAGTCGAGCGGGTACATATGAACCGGGGCTTCATCGTGCGGGAACATGACGACAAGCCTCGCCGCCCTGCCGAAACGAATGGCCTCATCGAGCGCCTTTTCAAACAACTCCGCTCGCATACGATTCTCGACTAGTCGATCTTTGCCAGGATGTCGGACTCGTCCATGATCACCATCTCTTCGCCGTTGATCTTGATTTCCGTGCCGGCGTAGCTTGTGAACAGGATTTCGTCGCCCTTGCTGAGCTGTGGCTTCGACCGCTCACCGGTGTCGAGCAGTTTTCCGTCGCCAACCGCCTGAACGCGACCGCGCTTCGGCTTTTCCTTCGCCGAATCGGGAAGAATGATCCCGCCCGACGTCATCGCGTCCGCTTCGATCCGCTTGACCGGCACCTTGTCACCCAGAGGTCGTACCTTGATCTTCGTCACCGCCATGTTTCTAAGCTCCTTGACTACGTTTTGTGGTGTCGGCGGACCGGCTCAACGCTAGACGATACTCTCGATTGCATGAACACCAAGTCGCGAGGCGCCTGTCCCCTTGTCCCACGGCCTGCTACGTCATCCGGCCGGCCCGCAGTGCGGTTGATCCGGCCCGGCTACCTTTTCAATTCACCCATTTCTTCTCGGTCCACTCCAAGCGATACACCTGTCTGCCGATCTTCAAGATCGTTTCCACAATCGATTGCCGCCGCGAGCCGGCCAGCAAAACGCTGAAAACCTGCAGCCTCAATGCATCCTGCAAGACCTGCGGATTCGGATTGTCGCAGACCAGGACGCACGGAAGATTCGATCCCGTCTGGCGAATCCGCCGAACCAACTCCAGGCCTCCCTCGCGGGGCAGATCCCCGTCAACAATGCCGACGTGCAATCCGCCGCGACTCGCCAGCCCAAGCGCTTCCTCGCCGGTCCGCGAACAATGCACCGAAACCGGCAGTCGCGAGAGCAACGAAACCGCCTCCGCGGCCCATGGGCGGCCAAAAGCGTGCGCGATCAAGACGTTCATGCGGCTCTACACTGTGCCCGTGGCGCGGAACCAGTCCTTCGAATGCAGCCCAAGCACCAAGCTGCTCCGAGCATAGACCAGGATTAGCAAGCGTCATGCCAGGTCGCGACTGGATTCAACGTCG
>JAPULF010000164.1 GCA_027295245.1 Planctomycetota bacterium | reverse complement strand
CAGGTCAGCATCCAGGGCCACCATGATTGAATATGATCCCATGTGTAAGTGCTGCTCCCTTAGTCCGGGGTTCGCTCGTTTACATTGACCTGACGGCTACCGAAAACCGGCCACCTCCGCCAGAATAGTCTCTATGGTGGTGAGCGTCATTCATCGATCAAGATGCGGTCCGATGATCACGGTGCCGATCTGCATTTCGATGGCCATTTCATTCGGATGTACACGCGGCAAACCCGCGGCGCAAGCGCCGGACACGACGCGTGCGCAGTCCATCTCTGCACTCTATGACCGCGTTGAAACCGTTTTTGCAAATGCCGCCTATTTCAAGCCCCGGTCGGAAAACCCGCGTGATCGGGCCGAGGAATTGCCGCCACTGATTTTGCAGGACCTCGAATCGGCCGCGGATGGCGCTGACGCAATCCGCGGGTTCGGCGTCCTCGCTATCGATAAACTCGGAAACTTGAACATCGACGCGAGTCAACCGACCGTCTACACGGCGGGAGGATTCGTGCACTTGAACGGTCGCGAATACGAACAGACACTTCACATTTGGTGGTATGCGGTTTCGCCGCGAACGTCCGCGGCAGGCACCGTTTGGCAGGGCTTTCGCACGACGCTAGGCAGCGACGGCTTTCCGATCATCTGGGAGGTTGTTTCCAATTCTGATTCCGCGGCGCAAATATTCGTATCCGAGTCGCTCGAAAAGGCTTGTATCGCGGCTTTCGGCGAACCGCTGCCCGGCCGACGGTTTTCCATCGAGCGAAGCCTTGCGGACCAGCCCCGTGTCGTTGTGTCGCGCGTGCTGGCCGACGGACCGGTTCCGATGGGTCCTTGGATATATTTGCGAGCGAGCGACCGCGCGGTCAGCACGATTATCTGTCGCTGCATGCCTTCGCAAGTCGAGGACATCAGCCAGACTGCGTACTACGAAATGGCGCCGTTGTCGACATTGGCCGAATTACAAATGGACGCGGGTGCACGGGAGGTCATTCCTGCAGGTCCCGATGAACTCAATCACGGCGTGCCGGATATGGCCGATCCGTCCTGGCTCGAAGACGCCCTTCGTCTTCCGCCCGAGTTTTGATCCGGCTAGCGCTTTTTGATCAGGCGACGAAGCCGACCGAGGTTGATTCGGTCGAAATCTCGGCCCCGATCGTCTTCTCCCTTGGGCGTTTCCAGAATCTTGGGCGCGTGGGCGAGCCGGGGGTCGTTGACGAGATTGGCGAAGCCCTTGCGGCCGAGACGTCCCTCACCTATGTGTTGATGGCGATCCAAGCGACTCCCGCAAGCGCCCTTCGAGTCGTTGACGTGGATGCATCGGATTTGGTCGAGGCCGACGTGTTGCTTCAATTCCGCAACGGTCCGGCTGTATTCCGCGGGGTCGGCGAGGTTGTAGCCGGCGGCAAACAGGTGGCACGTGTCGAGGCAAACGGCCAGCCGCTCGTGTTCGGTTATGCCGGCGATGATTCGGCCGAGGTGTTCGATTTCATGCCCAATCGAATTGCCCTGACCGGCGGTCGTTTCGAGCAGGACTTGGGACGCAAGGCCGCGCGTCGAGCGGTGGACGGAGTCGAGCGATGCAATGATTCGCTTGATTCCGGCGTCGATTCCCTCACCCATGTGCGAGCCGGGGTGCAGTACGAGTAACGGCACACCGAGTGCTTCACAACGGTTCAGCTCTTCGACGAGGGCCCTGGCGCTTTTCTTTCGCAGGGCGGCATCCGGCGATGCGAGGTTCAGCAAGTAGGTCGCGTGGGCGACGACTGGAAAGAGGCCGGTGCGCTCTCGCGCTTGGCGGTATTCGGCAATCTGTTCGTCCGTGATTGGGGCGGCCTTCCATTGCCTCTGGTTCTTGACAAATATCTGAAGGCAGTCGCATCCAGCGGATACACCGGCCTCGAAGGCATTTGCGAACCCGCCGGCGATCGATATGTGGGCCCCGAATCGTTGGCCCGTCAGGGCGGAAGGCTTGCGAGCCGGCTTCTTGGTCCTTTTTTTGCTATCGGCCATGCATTCTGATCGAGGGGCACGGAATCAACACATTTTCACCGAGGGCGCTTTCGGCGCCGATTGCCCGGTTGCCGGCATTGTACGAAATTCGGATAGGACAGGCGCACTTCGGCCGAAAGGAATGTGAATCGTCTTGGGGTTCGCCGGTCAATCAGAAGACGCGATCTCGAATGAAGGCGTTCACGGCCTCGGGATGAGTCAGGTTGAGAAGGTGGCCGGCACTATCAACGACTGTGTCGGGCTTCACCCTTCGTACCGGCAGAATCCTGTCGATTCCGCCGTGAATATGGTGGACAGGCATCGCCAAGTCGGCGACGCCCTCCCATCGCAGGATTGCGCGGTGACCCCAACGCAGAAACGGAATGGGGACGTTTGTCATCATATCGCGGAAGAGGCCGGCATGCCGCGGCCCGGCGTGCAGGAGACTCGCCCAGACTCGCACCGGCAGCCGGCGGACAAGGTCGACCATCGCATCCGGAATCACCCGGCCCGCGGGTTCCCAATACTTCAAGTACCACGGTACCTGTTGACCGGAACGGCAGCCGCCGATCAGGAAGACCGCCTGGGGTCGCAGATGGCGGGCCATCTCCAATGCGACCATGCTTCCAAAGGACGCGCCGCCCAGGTAGAAGGGCTTGTCCGCATTAAGGGTGTCGACCATTCGCAGGGCATAATCCGGGAGGGATTCCGTCTCGCGATGGGCGATCCAGCTCGGCGTTTCAAGGTGCGGAAACGCAGTGCGTTGGGGATCAAACATGCGGCCGTCCGCCCCGAGTCCGGGCAGCAGAATGACGCGAGCCGAAGTAGGCGCGGCGTGATTTTCGGAAACAGTCATGGAAACGGCGCGATTTGAACTCGGAGGGAGGGGTTACGCAGCGCTGAAAGGCCGCCTCCCGTGCACGGCGGCCCGAATGAGGACTGAGCTCCGGCGCTCGTCGGTTCTGCGCGACCGCGAGCGATTGTGTGGGTCGAGTTCATGAAACTCTCGTACACTACCCCTTGACGACAATCGAATCCGATCTTCATGCCCAGAAACTTCCTGTCCGCGACGGGGAAACCGTTGCACCCATGGTATACTACAGGGTATACTGAAGCCTATCTGACGGTGCTACGCGAGCCCCCTTTCGACCACTTTGGGTCTTGAGGTTCATGATTGGGATTTCCGTCCATCTAGGCGAAGTCCGGACAAGTATGCGTAGTTTGATTCGCACGTAATCACGTGCGGTTTCTGCAAAAAAGCCCTGGGCGGATTCTGCCATGGGAAGGCGCAAGCGCAAGTCCAAACGCGTTCAAAAGGGCGAAGCCGCTCCCGCGCGCAAACGGCGCCGCACTGTTTGGATCGCGTTAGCGGTGATTCTGGCCATTGCGACAGCGGGCGCCATTGTGTGGCGCAGCAAGACCGACCAGGGCGACTCGATTCCGAGGATACCGCCACTGGTCTTTATTGACCACGACCGGCCACTCTCCACCTTGCCCGCTTCCAGCGAACCGGTCACGCTCTATGGACTGGAAAAACAGTACTCGCGCAGGACGGCCGGCGATGACGATTGGCAAACCGAGGTCTTCCAGGACGCTGCCAAGAAACAACTCAACGAACTCGCCGAGCGACTTTCGCGCATCCGCGAGGCGGGCGACGATTCGCTTGCGGATCTGGCGACTTCCGATTTGGTTTGCGGGCCGCTTCGGCCGGGCACACTGGTTGAAGCGGTGTTCGACGACTGCGCAACGGTTTTTCGCGCCGCCCAGTCTCCGGCGTTGTCCGCCGGCCAACAGTCTTATGCCGGAACGACCGGACTATTGACGGCATTGCGGGGTCTGGCCGAGCCGTTCCGGGACACCGGTTCCGTTCACGCCACGTTCAAGATCGTACACGTCGATATGAAGCCGGACTCGGCCGAAACCGCGGTGAGCTTTCACGCCAGCGGACAAGGCGCGGACGGCCTCATTCAGCAAAACGCAACTTGGCGGTGTGTGTGGCGCTTGCACGAAACCGAGCCGCCTCGGATCGCACGGCTGGAGGTGGAGTCGTACGAGGAGATTCACGGTCGATCGAACGGTTCGAAGCTCTTCGCGGATTGCACGAATGCGGTCTTGTCCAAGAACCAGTGCCTTAGCGAACAATTGCTGCCGAGCCTGGACCATTGGAGAAGCTGTCTTCACAGTGCGCTCGGCGTCTCGATCTTCGGTCACGAGGGTCTCGCGGTGGGGGACGTCAACAATGACGGCCTTGACGATCTATTTGTGTGCCAGCCCGGCGGATTGCCGAATCGATTGTTCGTCGCAAATCACGACGGGACGGCGACCGATGTCTCCGCCGAGGCAGGCGTAGACCATCTGGATGCATCGCGTTCGGTGTTGTTGCTGGACCTCGACAACGACGGTGATCAGGACATCGCCCTGGCGACCGTCTCGGGCGTTCTGGTCATGTCGAACGACGGGGCGGGGCGGTTTCGGCGGGCGGCATCCATGGAAATACCGCTGGTTCAATCGTTGTCGGCGGCGGACTACGACGGTGATTCACTTCTGGATATTTATGTATGCCGCTATTCGGCGCCGGATCGAAAGGACGGCGTACCCATCCCCTATCACGATGCGAACAACGGTCCCGCCAATGTACTGATTCGAAACCTGGGCGGATTGCGCTTCGATATCCGTACACGGGACAGCGGACTCGACGTCAATAATCGCCGTTTTAGTTTCGCGTCGTCGTGGGAGGACTATGACAACGACGGCGACCTCGATCTATACGTCGCCAACGACTTCGGGCGAAACAACCTGTTTCGCAACGATGGCGGACGATTCGAGGACGTGGCCGACGCCGCCGGTGTCGAGGACCTCTCGGCCGGCATGTCCGTCAGTTGGGGCGACTTCAACGGCGACGGACTGATGGACCTCTACGTCGGCAACATGTTCTCCTCGGCAGGCAACCGGATCGCTTATCAACGCAGGTTCAAGGCAGATGTAGATTCCGGAACTCGAGCC
>JAPULF010000163.1 GCA_027295245.1 Planctomycetota bacterium | reverse complement strand
AAGACATGGTGGAGCGGCTGAAGAATCGCATCTTGCAGTACCCGGGACGGGGGCCGTTCGCAATAGACTAACGCTGAATTCGCAAGACAGGGGCGAATGGTCCGCGCTCACAACAACTCCGACAGAATCCGGATCGCCTTTCGCTTGGTCCGTTTGTCCGCCGCCTTCCAAAAGTCCATGATTCGCGCGTCAAGCAGCCAGGGCGATTTGCCAACCGCCTTCGGATCAAAGAGAAACAGTTCTGCCGGTTCGCACTTGAGTCGTCCCGGCGAGCTTCCAACTATCAATGCCCGGTGGCCCGGCCGCCGCGCTAAGGCCCACTGCGGCAAAGCCGTCCGCCGCAGGCGGGACAACTGAACATGCGGAACACGGAGCAACACTAGGGGATGAATGACAGAGGAGGGCGGCCACTGCCCGCGCCGGGTGCCATGCCCAGCCCGCTGCGCCGAAGGTCCGCCGGGGCGGAGTGGGCATGAGAATACGACTTGCAAGCCCGCGCAAGTCGGCCCGCCCTCACGACCCCGAGAACGCGGGTCAATTGCAAAAGTTGCGCCGTATGGCGCCTAAAAAGTGCCGCCGCAAGCGGCCCCGGAAGGAGGACTCAACCATGAACGCCACCACCCACTCGGTCGAAAAAAACGTATTCCAATCCACCCTCTTCGAAAAGCGCATCCCCGAAACACTCTCTTGCGCGAGTGGAGCCTGTCCCGATGCCTGCCAAAGGTCCCGGCCGCGCGTCGGGGTACATCGGGAGCTTTTTTAGCGCCCAAGACCCGCAAGCCGACGGTTTTTGACCAGAACCGTGAATCAGCCGGTGTGGAGAGACCAATGCCACAAAACCCAACGAGCCGCGAGCGCCAGAGACCGGACTCCCAAGTCCTGGCGTCCTCGCCCCGAGGCAAGCAAATCGTGGGCAACCACACCCCCGAAAAATTGCAGCCGATTGCACCCGAATCCTCGATTTCGAGGCCGGGAAGCCGGAAGTTGCGCCATTTTGCACCCCAGGCCAGGCTCCGAACCCGTCGGCCCGGCCCCGCGAACATGCCCCGCTTCTGTCAGGTATTCACCTGGTTCAACTCGCTCAGCCGAAGGACGCCGAGTTGCGCCCAATTGCGCCAGGTTGCGCCCAGTTGCACCAAAAACACCATTCCAAGGCCGCTACGTGGCTCGATCATGCATTCGTTGCCCCCGCCAGACCGCCACAGGCGGCCCCCGTGAGCCCCCTTCACCAGTCCCCAAGAAAAACCCCCGGAAATCTTGCTTGACAATGCCATTTATATGATGTATTATTGTAGTAGTACAATGACCGCGACCCAATCAGCCATATCGATCGACCCCAAGAGCGGCGTCCCCTTCTACCGCCAGATCATCGATCAGGTCCTCCTCGGCATCGTCGCCGGACGCCTCAGCCCCGGAGACCGGCTGGCCACCGTTCGGCAGCTCGCGATCGACCTCCGCGTCAATCCCAACACCGTCTCTCGGGCCTATCGCGAATTGGAGATCCGCCAGGTCGTCACCACCCAGCGCGGCACCGGCACCTTCGTCGCCGCCGAGCCGGGCGTCGCCCAGGACGCCGCCAAGCGCCTGGAGTTCCTCGAAAAGTTTTGCGACGACTGGGTGGCCGAGGCCGGCAAGTACGGCTTTTCACTTAAGGAGCTGGTCGACGCCTTCCGCGACCGGCTCTCCGAAAGGAGATGATCCAGTCATGGGTGCATCGCTACTCACGAATGACACTCGAACGCCGCCCCAGGCCCGAATCTTCGCGGTCGCAATCGTCCTCGCCGGACTCGGGACCACCCTCGGCGTGACCCAGCCGTGGCAAAACGAAGACGTCCTGACGCGCCTCCCGTTCTGGGCCGCCGTCTTCGGCGTCGCATTCCTGGCATGGCTCGCCGGCAGCGCCCTCAAGATTGCCGAGCAGTGGGAACGGGCCGTCGTCCTGCGGTTCGGGGCGTATCGCGGGCTTCGTGGGCCCGGCTGCTTCTTCATCATCCCGATCCTGGAGTATATCTCCCACCACGTAGACCAGCGTATTCGTGCCCGGCAGTTCTCCGCCGAGACCACCCTGACGCGCGACACCGTGCCGGTCGATGTGGACGCGATCTTCTTCTACGTCGTGTGGGATGTCGAAAAGGCCGTGCTGGAGGTCGAGAAGTACGAAGAGGCGATCCTCTATTCCGCCCAGACCGCCCTGCGCGACATCATCGGCAAGCACGAACTGGCGGCCATCCTGCAAAACCGCAAGGAACTCGGCGGCACCCTTCAGGAGATCCTCGAGGCCAAGACCCACGACTGGGGCATCACGATTCAGTCGGTCGAGATTCGCGACATCAAGATCCCCAAGCAGCTCGAGCAGGCCATGAGCAAGGAGGCCCAGGCCGAGCGCGAGCGCCGTGCCCGAATCATCCTGGGCACCGCCGAGACCGAGATCTCCGAAAAGTTCGCCACCGCCGCCGAACAATACAAGGACAACCCCGTCGCCCTGCAGCTTCGTGGGATGAACATGCTGTTCGAGGGCCTCAAGGAAAAAGGATCGATGGTCATCGTCCCGGCCAGCGCCCTGGAGAACATGAACCTCGGTTCGCAACTAGGCATGACCGCCTTTGCAAAAAGCACGGGCGTAGACAAGAAAGAATAGGACTGGTCCGCGCGCGACAGGTCTGCGAGCGCTACAGGGCCGCGGCCGACCAGAGTCATTCAAATGCCTGAAATAGACTTCTTTCAATATCACGTCGACCGAAGCCTGCGGGACCTCCGCCGCTATCTCAGGCTGACCACGGCCTTCACCGCGGCCACGCTCCTGATTCTGGTGTCGTACGTTCTCGGATTGTGGGGAAACTGAATTCGGGATGTCAGTATGACGGACGTAGGCCCCGGGATGTGTGTGCCGGAACGATGCCCGAGAATACGAGTCTTCTCGAAACTGACTCGGCCGGCGACGACCGGCCGGCGCTAGCCGGGGCCGACCGTAAAACAGACCAAAGCCGGCATCCGTCCGGTCTCCGACCGTCGCACGAATGCCGGCTCAGTCTCGAAGCCTGCGACCGGCGGACGGCACAATTCCGTCTCGAGCGGTCGTAGGCAATTGCTGCTGTGTACCCGGGTTACCAGGCTACGTAGCTGCGGCGGGCGCTCGTCCGCTTGCGGCTCGTTATGCGGGCCTTGGGCCGACTGGCGGTGGTCCGCCGCGTGCTGCGGCTCGAGGTGCTGGCGTAGCTCTTGCGGGCCGAAGTCTTGCGACCGACCTTGCGGACCGTGTTCTTGATGCCGGAGGTGAAGCAGGTCATGGTGAAGTTCTTGGTGATCCAGGTGCATGCGCCGAAGCCACAGTTCTTCCACTGCTTGCAGCACTGCTTGATTTCATTGCAGCAGCGCATGGCTTCACTCTTCAGGAACCGTCGCTCGCTCGGGTCCTTGGCGACCTTGCATCGTCGCTTAATTCGGTTGAAGAACGCCTGCTTCGACTTGATCAACTTCTGACAGCTCGCCTTGGTGTTGTTACCAAAATTGAAACCCATGTTTTGTTTCCTTTCGATCCTCTACTGCGGATAATCGATTACCCCCGTTCCGATACCGGGGTACCCGTCAACACCTCGGCAACCCTCGTCACACAGTTAACTTAGGAGCATGCGATTTGATTGGCGGATACTAGCGTTTTCGGCGGTATTTGAAGGATCGGCGTCCACCGAGTGCTATAACCAGTGTTTTCACAAGGGGTTATGTGTTCGGAGCGGTCGCCGAGAAGGCGGCCTGTCTTGAACGCTTAAAGTTCTCCGGCCGCGTTGGGATACATGCCGCCGGCGTGTTTTCCCGCGAGTTGAACGTAGCGCTCGACCACGTGGCGATGATAGGCCCGCTCGTCCTCGGTTGTTTCGCGGACGAGCTTGGCCGGAACGCCCATGACGACTTTCCCGTCCGGCACCTTCATGCCGGGTGGCACGAGGGCTCCCGCGGCGACGATGCAACCCTCTCCGATTTCGGCCCGGTCGAGCACGATTGCCCCGATGCCGATCAGCGTCGCCCGACCGACGAGGCGGCAATGAACCACGGCCCGATGCCCGATCGCGACCTCATCGGCGATGTCGAGGTCAACATCTGTCTCGGTGTGGATGATCGCGCCGTCCTGGATGTTGACCCGCTTGCCGATGCGAATGGCGGCCACGTCGCCTCGGATCATGACGTGGTGCCAGACGGAGCAGTGGTCGCCGAGGGTCACCTGCCCGGCGACGAAGGCGGTGGGGGCGATGTAGACAGTGCGGCCCAATTCCGGCCGGAAGATAGACTCGGTCATGGATCGGATTGTAACGGGGAAGCGACCGTCATGAACGGGTCGTACTCGTTTCTATCGTACTACTCGGGTTGACTGCAACGATGGCCCGATCTACAGTGTCTCCATGTCGAGGCGAAGAGCCTCGGTTTTGCCTATGCTTGTTTTCTGACAATAGAGTTCGTGTCACTGCGTACGAGGGATTGCCGCGGCCACCCCGGCTTTGCGCCCACGCAGCCACAACTCTGATTTGCCCCCCGACACCCACTGATTGATCGAGGCGTGTTGCGATATATGTGCGAGCGGCTCTCTTGCCGGGGCCTCGAGCCCGGTTTCCCGGCCGGGGCGACCGGCGGGCGCCGCACTTGGAACAGATTGGGCCCGGCAGGACGGGCTTCGCCGCGGCCACGTGCCGCGGGCGACGGGAAGACGTTAGACATGAATACAAAACACTACGATGCACACGGACAAGCATTGACGGATTACTTCGCCGGCGATACGGCTGCCAGCATTGCGGTTTACGGTGACGACGGCGGGCTGCTTGCGGACGTTCCGCTCAGCCTCTTCTTCCGTACCCCGGCGGAGTTTCCGCCCATGGAGCATGCGGCCATCGAGTTGTGCCGCGGACGGGTCCTGGAATTCGGTGCGGGGACGGGTTGCCACAGTCTTGCGTTGCAGGAACGCGGATTGGACATTTGCGCGATCGATTTTCTACCGGTGTGCGCGGACATCGCAAGGCGGCGCGGGGTTCGTGACGTCCGGGTTGCGGACATCTACACGTTTGACGACGGGCCGTTCGATACGCTGCTGAGCCTGATGAACGGGCTGGGCGTCGTACCGACGCTGTCCGAACTCGAGCCGTTTCTTTCGATGCTGGGCCGACGTGTTCGTTCGAACGGACAGTTGCTGATCGACTCGGTTGACCTTCGCAAGACGGATCGGTTCAGGGCACGGTACGGAACCGTAGACGGGACGGGGCCGTTCCATGCAGAGGTTCGGCAGCAATTGGAATACAAGGGCCGACGCGGGCCGGTCTTTTCACAATTGATGGCCGATCCGCAGACGCTGTTCGACCATGCCATTCGTGCGGGTTGGAAGGGGTGGGTGGTCGAGCAGGACGAGACGGGCCGCTACTTGGCGCAACTCGTCAGCCAAGACGGATAATCCGAAGCGGCCAGACTACTATCGGATTTCGGGGACGACTTCCGACCGGCGGTTCCCAATAACCGGACTCGACTCGAGGGCGCCTACCAGACGAAGCCGTATTGGAGACGAAGGGCGAAGTTCGGGGTCTCCTCGGCGCCGTCGAGCCCGATGTCGGCGGCGATCTTGAGATTCTGGCCTTCGGTGATTCTTCGGTCCACGCCCAGTTCGAGAATGTTCTGGTTGTGGTGGCCGTACTGATCGCTGCTGCGGTGGAGGTAGTTGGCGAGAAGGAGGGTGTCGTCGTCCAGTTGATAATCGGTTCCCGCGCCGATGCCCCACTGAAAGTGCCGGCGGTTGTCGTCGCGTTCATCGCGGCCGCCGTTGGCGGTCATCACGAAGCCGTCCAGGTGGAGGCGGCAATTGGTTGCCACCTGCTTGGTGAAGGTGCCGTGAAACTCGGCATCCACGCCCGCGGATCCGTCGCCGGTCGGGATGCGCATCCTGGCCCAGGCGGCGATGGCCGGAAGGGTGTCGGTCTCGCTCACAAAACGATTGAAGACCGTCAAGCCCAGGTCGCCGTTGCCGACATTGTCGCCGTCGCCGAGATTCAGCGGTAGCAATTCGACTCCGACGAACAGATCATCGGTGATCCCATACTTGAGTTCGCTGCCGATGTTGACGTCATCGTCGCGTCCGTCCGACCGGGTGGTCCATGCCGAGCGAACCAGGAATTCAAACTGACCTTTGCCGACGTTGGGATTGGCCTCGCGGATGTTGAAAAACTCGGAGGCCCCTCGGTAGCCGCCGGGTTCGGTGGTCTCGCGGGTCTCGATTGTGGTTCGCTCGGAGATGACTTCAGAGTCTTCGCCTGACGTATCTTCGGTCTGAACGAGGCTGAGCGGTTCGTCTCGAAACCTGATGTTGTCCATTTGCCCGGCCGAATCTGAATTGCGAGCGGCAGGTCGCTCAATATAAACCGAATCGGAGGGGGGCTGCTCCGCCATGAGCGGTGCGACAGCAACGCAGATTGTGATCGCTGCCAGGAAGACAAATCCGTGGGAGATACTCTGAATGCGCATGGTCCTGCCTCTGTACATGGTTGATGCGGCTTTGAATCGAGAAACTGCCGACACCGCGACTGATGTGTCCGTGAACAAACGACCAAGGTCGCGACGGTCGGCAGTCTAACGGTTTCCAACCGCCAGTCAAGAACATTTCATTATGTATAGATCACAGGGGCGCGCGGTTTTCGGACGCACATGCGGCCCGGACCGCGATAGACTGGTGATGCCGCCCTCACCGATCGTCTTGCCACGCGTGCGTACCGCTTGCGGGAAGAGGTGAAATCTGTTCTGTGAAATGTTGCGTGCTAACGACCGACGACCGGCAACGGCATGCTTCCGTCCTCGCGAGGCAGCGGATCAGGGGGTGCGATGGTTACGCCACCGGTATTTAGAGTCGCCTCGCCGCGTTCGACCCTGGCGGCGAATGCGACGCATTCCTCATGGAGCGCGTCGAGCATGTCGGCCTCGGTGACGGTGCGGGTCTGCTGGCCCTGAACGTAGATGATGCCCTTGCCGCGGCCTGCGAAGACGGCGACGTCGGCCCCCTCGGCCTCGCCCGGACCGTTGACCACGCAGCCCATGACGGCGACCTTCACAGGAGTCTTTATTTCGGCCAGTCGTACGCGGACGTCCTTGACCAGTTTGATGAGGTCAATCTCGATGCGGCCGCAGGTGGGGCAGGCGATCAGTTCGGGCTCGACTCGCTGCCGGAGGCCGAGACAGTTGAGCATCTCGCGGGCGTCGTCGACCTCCAGGATGGGATCGGAGGCGTAGCTGATTCGAATCGTGTCACCGATGCCGCCGGCCAGAAGCGTGCCGAGCGCGACGACCGATCGGATGCAGCCGGTCTCTTTCGGCCCGGCGTGTGTAACGCCGAGATGCAACGGGAAGTCGAATCGCTCGCTGATGGCGGCATAGGCATCGATGACGATGCGCGGGTCGATGCTCTTGGCGCTGACGACCAGATCGGCGAAATCGTTTTGATCGAATATGCGAAGGTATTCTTCGAGCTTGTCCACCATGATGCGGACCAGGTGGCCGGCGTAATCCGAGACCAGGGCGGCCTTTTCCTCGGCCCGCTTTCCCTTGTCCTTGCGCTCGATGATCCCGCCTTCATTGACGCCGACCCGGATGGGCACGCCGCGTTCGCGGCAGGCCCGGATCACGCGGTCGACCTGCTTGCGGTCCTGTATGTTGCCGGGGTTGAGGCGAATCTTGTGGACGCCGGCCTCGACGGCTTCGAGGGCGCGTTCGAAATGAAAATGCACGTCGGCGACGATCGGTACCGGTACCTGGGGAAGGATGTGCCGGAGGGCCTCGGTGTCGCGGGACTCGGGCACCGCGACGCGAACGATATCCGCTCCGGCAGTCGCGAGGGCGTGTATTTGGCGGACGGTTTCGTCGATTTCGTATGTATATGTGCTCGTCATCGACTGGATGGAGACGGGGGCGTCGCCGCCGATCGCGACCGGTCCGACCAACACCTTCCTGGTTTTTCGCCTTGCCCGCACCTGTGAACGTCCTCCCGTCACGTGAGAATACGAATTCATTCTAGACCGGGTTCCCGGGGAAGTCGATTCGCCTTTCCTTGGCAGGCGCATGTCTCGAAGCACGCTAATGGTTTCTCTGTAGCCGGCCATCTGTTTTTTGAATTGATGTCTTGATCGAGATTGGACGGTGAGTATCGACGGCGGTACACTTTACGCATCCCGAACGTCTTGGAGGGTCGCATGTCCGAAGAGCCCGACTCATCCGGACCCCGTGATGTCGTTCGTGCCGACGAGTTGGAGTCGCGGGCCAAGCCCAGTCGTTTTGGGCGCCGGTTGGTGGCACTGACATTCGTCGGACTCGTGGCAGTATACATCATTTCGGCGCGACCGTGGGAAACCGAGGAACCCGAAGACCCCACCGAACCCGCGGACCAGCGCGCGTTTGTCTTGGAAGCCCGCGAGTTTTGGAACTGGGCTTGGGAAACGAAGCGGAATCTGCCGAATCCGTTTGACGACGAAATACTGACACTGGAGGCCGAGTTTGGCGGCGAACGTCGAATCAAGGACTGGCTCGGAATGGCGATGCGCATCGAGGAGGATTCCGGCCGACAGGTTTGCATCGTTCGGCAAGGATTCAATTTCATCTTGTGCCCGAGCCATGACGATCCGTTCGAGATGCCAACGCCGGGCAATTGGGTTCAGTTCGACGGCACTCTGACGGTGAAATTCACCCGAAACCTGAAAGACTACTTGTATGTTTACATTACCGTGGACAGGCTCGAAGTGTTGCGATAAGGAACGCAGAGTACTGGACCCATGAGTAAGGGCGCCGCGTGTGACGAACTCGGCACAGCCCGTCATGGTCGCCGACACAAAAACGAGAGGCACGGGAATCAGCCGACCATGACCAGACGGGATTGTCGTCTGGCATGCACCTGTGACTGTTCTCCCGTCAAGTGAATGCGTGATCCCATGCTAGGCCGGATTCCCCGGGGATTTGATCTGTCATGCAATCTCAGGCGTTCTTTTCAAGATCTCATGGTGCGCGTTCAGGAGCGGGCCCTCCGATTCTCCTGATCAGGAGTTTCGATCTAGGCTGGGCGGTGAGTAAAGACTGCGGTACACTTGCCGCGCCCCGTTTACCTTGGAGTGTCACATGTCCGAAGAGCCCTTCTCATCCGAAGCTCGTGATGTCATTCGCGCCGACGAACTGGAGGCGCAGACCAAGCCCAGCCGTTTCGGGCGAAGGTTGGTGGCGCTGACATTCGTCGGACTCGTGACGATATACGTCATATCGGAGCGCCCGTGGGAATCAAAATCACTTGACGACCCGGTCATGTCCGAGGAGCAGGCGAATTATGTCCGCGAGGCTCGCGATTATGTCGTCTGGTTCGAAAAGAACAGAAGCCGATTACCTAATCCCTTTGACGAGACGGTATTGACCCGGGAGGCCAAGTACAGCGGCGAACGGCGGATCGAGGGTTGGATCGGCATGGTGTTGCAATACTATGAAACAGACGGCCGGAAGTTTTGCTCCGCGACATCGGGATGGGTGTTCAACTTGCTTCCGGATCAGGATAATCCGTATGAGATTCCCAAGAAGGGCGATTGGGTTCGCTTCGATGGCACGCTGAGCCATAGGTTCACGCGCAATCCGAAGGACTACATGTATACATATGTTGCAGTGAAGAACCTGAAAGTGATTCGAGCCGGTACCTTCAAGCCCTTGACAAATGAGGCGCGGGAAAAGATTCGATCGGAGCAAGAGGATATTGCTCGAAGACTATTGCTGCCACCGTCGCCAGGACGAAATCAAAGTCAGCGAGAACAGGATAACCGCCGGCGCCAGGACCAGTGACAGGGGAATCACGACGCGGCCGTCGGGTCGGGTGAAGGACGGGACTTCCGCGGGCCAATAGCGCGGCGGCGAACTCTCCAAGGGCCCTGCACGCCATCCGGGTTCGCCGGCCGAACCCGGCCACCACTGAGCCGTCAATGAGTCGGAATGCAGGCCGATCGTCCAGCCGTCGCCCACACGGCCGATCGCCCTCGATGTTCCGATCCAGTAAA
>JAPULF010000162.1 GCA_027295245.1 Planctomycetota bacterium | reverse complement strand
ATGAGGGCCAGAAGCACAGTTACTCGACGCGATCGGGATTCCAGAATATACAGGCGCTGTTGATCGAACTCCAAGCGGCACTTCAAGCGGCACGAACCGTCGATGACACTGATGGCAGAGGCACACGTGCCCGTGCGCGGGAGATCGCCAGAAGCTTAGCGCTGATCGACCGAGCGGTAAGCCAGGCCACAGCCCACGAAGCTCAACCAGCACCATTTGGAATCTGTGCTGCCCCGGCTGACGCAGCCGTTACATTCTTGTCGACCAGTGGTACCTATAGCAATGGTGGTAAGGGTGCGCTCACCATCGAGATAACCGGAAACGACGGTACGCAGCAGTTCACTTTCGCCAGCGGAACGACCCAATCGAGCATCATTGCCGCCATCAATTCCTTCACCAAAGCGACCGGTGTCGAGGCTGACCAGAGCAAGATGAATCCCGGGCGGG
Organism: Planctomycetota bacterium; assembly: GCA_027295245.1. Classification (GTDB taxonomy): domain Bacteria; phylum Planctomycetota; class Phycisphaerae; order UBA1845; family UTPLA1; genus JAPULF01. The sequence goes on along the minus strand of JAPULF010000162.1, from coordinate 3,343 downwards.
TGGAGGTTAGGACCGTCGAGATAGGGGCGGACAGCCTCATCCGTCTATGGACGTTGAACGGGCCGAATCTTATCTTCGCCGAACCGATCGGTGGGCCGGCGCTGGGTGATCTGAAAGATTACGGCACAAACGCGCTGGTCCTGCGGGCCGTGAAGAACAAGCCGTAAAGGTTAACGGAGGTTGGGACCGGGGCCTACGACTATTGGGGTGCCTGCTTCTGAAGCAGGACGATGAACTGCGGCGGCATGGCGTGGCCGAGATTCTGGGCATGATGCACGTGCGACCACGCGGTCTCGTACTCGCCGAGGTAGTAATTCCATATGGCCAGTCGTTCGTGGGCCTCGACATTATTCGGCTGAGCCTGGACGACACCGTTCATAAGCTCGATCGCTTTGGCCTGATTACCAAGTCCGGCCACGGCGTATGACAAGTTGAATCGCGCCTCGGTGTATTGCTCGTCGAGCGCCAGCGCGGTACGGAAGGCCGCGGCTGCAAGTCCGCCTTCGCCTTCACCGAGCAGCGCCCGACCAAGGCTGTTGTACGCCACGGGCCAATTCGGATCATTGCGTACGGCCTCGTTTTGCAAGGTAATCGCCTCGATGATCCGGTTTTGGTTATACGCCTCGACACCTTCGGCATGGTGCTTGGAGGCGAGTCGGGTATTGGGTCGCCGGCCGATCGGATCGACCACGACAAAGCCGGTCTCGAAGTTCAGGCCTTCGATCGCCTGGTGGAACCTCGCTTCCTTGACGTTCTCCGGCGACGGTGGCGGTTTGATGCCGGCCACGGGTGAGGGATGCCCTGATTGGCAGCCGCCGGCAAGCATTGTTCCGGCCAAGAACGTGATCAACACGACGCGATGTCCGATCGAACTCATTGCAGTTCTCCAAGCTCTCCAGGTATCCTCTGGGCGCTTTGAACAATCTCACTGTAGCACCTGCGACGGAGATTCGCAGCGAAAATCTGAATCAACCGCACACCGAACCGAGAATTTTCGTGGTTCAGCGAGTATTTGGATGCCCGTTTACCCGGGTCGGTGTGTATCCTTAGGGACTGGACGCCCGCGGCATTGCCTGGCGATGCCGCTTGATAATCGCTCACGGAGGCGATGGATGTTCACCCGTATTTGCTTCCGAGGCTTGACGCCTCGCCGGTCGATCGTAGCGTTCGTTGGTTTCCAGGCGGCCCTGTTGATGCCCGGGCTGGTCGCTTGGGGTCAGGAGCCGACCATCGGACCGCAGGTGCGCATTGACCTGGGCGGAGGGACGGCGGCGGCGAACGAGACCACCGCCGCGGCCAGCGAGATGGATCCGAGTCGTGTGGTGGCTGGGTGGAACGATCTTCGTCAAGGATCGTGGAGGTCGGGCTTCAGCCTCAGTTTCGACGGCGGCGAGACGTGGAGCGACTTTCTTCTTCGACCGCCTCCCCCCAATCAATCAGGCGGCGAGGGCGATCCGTTCACCGCCTTCGACAATCGCACCGGGACGCTCTGGGCTGGCGCGATAAGCTTCGCCAACAACGGCGGGATCTACGTGGCTCGCCTCGATCCGGGCCAACGAGAGTTCAACCTGTCGGTGATGGCGAAGCTCGGGTTCGTCGACAAAGCCTGGATGACCACTGGATCAATTCCGGGCAACCCCGATACGACACGACTCTACATTGCCTACAACCTCGGCGTTATCCGGTCCGACGACATGGGTCAGGTGTGGACGGATCCGCTCAGCCTCGGGTTCGGCGTGGGGTTTCTGCCTCGCGTCGGACCGAACGGCGAGGTCTATATCGCCTATTGGGATCTCGACGACGGCGTGAAGCTCAAGAGGAGCCTCGACGGCGGGCAGAGCTTCACCACGCACACGATCGCGACACGCATGGACGTTTGGGCCGCACAAGACAACTCGCGGTTCCCCGGCCAGTTCCGCGTCCTCCCCATGAACTACCTCGATGTCGATGCGAACAGCGGAACGCTCTATTCGGTCTACTTCGATACGACCAACATCGTCGACGGCAACGCCAACGTCGATCTGTACTTCAACAAGTCCACCGATCAAGGCACCACCTGGACGACCCCGGTCGTCATCAACGGCGACGCCGATCCGCCGGGTGACCAGTTCTTTCCCTGGCTGGAAGTCGATGACCACGGACGAATCCACATCGTCTTCCTCGATTCTCGCCACACCGTGCAAGACGACAACGTCTTCGACGGCATGTTCGACGCCTACTACACCTATAGCGATGACGGCGGCGATACCTGGCACGAGTTCCGCCTCACGCCGAACTCCTGGAATAGCGCCTTCAGTTTCGGAGGGACTTTCATCGGAGATTACCTCGGGATGGCCGTCGCGGGCGATCGTGCGTATCCGATCTATCTTGACACCAGCAACGGCGACGCCGACATCTATACGAACGTGATCGTCTTCTCCACGCCCGGCGATCTCGATGGCGACGGGACCGTGGGCGCGACCGATCTACTGATCCTCCTGGTCAATTGGGGCTCGTGCGGCGATTGCGATGACTGCCCAGCCGACATCGACGGGGACTGCTCCGTCGGCGCGAGTGACCTGCTCATCCTGCTCGCTAATTGGGGTTCGTAATGTTGTACAACGATACCTGCCTACTAACTGGAGCAGCTGGGCGCGTTGTCGCAGCGTTTATCGTTGGCGTCGCGCCGGCTAGCAATGCTTGGGCTGACGAGGGCGGGCAATGGGAGACGCTTTCCTCGATGACGATCGCTCGACAGGAGACCGGTGCCGCCCGCATCGGCGAAAAGGTCTATGTAGTTGGGGGATTACTGGCGGGAGCCCCGCTTTCTGCGACGGATACCGTCGAAGTTTACGACATCAAGCGCGATCAATGGACCTTCGCAGCGCCGATGCCGGCCGAGTTGGATCACATGGGTTGCGCCGCGGTTTCCGGTGCGTTGTACGTGCTCGGCGGTTATTCGGCTGATTTTCAGGCTCGCGACGAGGTATGGGTTTACGACCCGAGGGCAAATGCCTGGACAGCCGCAGCGCCTATGCCGGAGCCGCGCGGGGCCGGGTGGGCCGTCGCCCTCGATAGCAAGATCTACTTCTTCGGCGGGATAAACCAATTCGGCGCCGCGACGGCCTCAACCTTTATTTACGATGCCCAGCGTGATCAATGGTCGCAAGGCGCGAATATGCCCACGGTACGCGAGCACTTCAGCGCTACGAGTGCCGGCGGATTCATCTACGTGATTGGTGGGCGCAACGGGGCGTCGACCAACGTGAATGAACGGTATGACCCCGTTAAAGATTCGTGGCAAACACTGACACCGATGCCCACGGCCCGCAGTGCAACTGCAACGGCCGCATTAGGCAACCGC
>JAPULF010000161.1 GCA_027295245.1 Planctomycetota bacterium | reverse complement strand
CGTCCGTGTACCGGTTTCGGCGGCGAGTCGTTTGCGGGCGATCGCGATCGATCGGGCAGAGTTGTCGCATCCGAGCCATCGTCGACCGAGCCGTCGCGCCGCGACCAGCGTTGTGCCGCTTCCGCAGAAGAAATCCGCGACCAGGTCTCCGGCATCGCTTCCGGCCGACACGATGCGCTCCAACAGCGCCAAGGGCTTTTGGGTGGGCCAACCCGTTCTCTCCAGCGACACGGTCGAGAGAAATGGAATGTCCCACACGTCTGTCAGTGCCGGACCGTCGACGTGAAAATACAGTCGTCCCTTCTTGGTGGACTTGTAGGGCCGGCCGGTTTGGTCGCGCTTCAGGCCGTCCGTGCGAAACGAACCGCCTCGCATCGGATTGAACTTATGCCGTCCCGGACATTTGGCGTAGGCCAGAATGGTATCGTGTTTTCGGCCGAACCAACGCTTGGACACGCCGCCGGTGCGATAGTGCCAGATGATCTCGTTGAGAAAATGGTCGTATCCGAAAATGGTGTCGAGCTGTATGCGGACATAGTGCGCCGCGCGCCAGTCGAGGTGTACATAGATCGAGCCGTGTTCCGCGAGCAGCCTGAAGCACTGTTCGAATCTCGGAAACATGAACACCAGGTACGATTTCAGCCCGCCTCGCCAGGAGTCGTCGAATGCCGCGCCGGCTTGCCCGCGGCGCTTTCCAGTGAAGAACGGTGGGTCGATATAGATGAGATCGCAACAGCCGTCAGGCAGCCGTTCCATGAAATGCAGGTTGTCGCCTCGGAACAGGCGCGATCGTTTCACGGTTGATACCGTGCGTGTCCTACGGGCGGCGTTCACCGGGATTGATTCCCAGGGCGTCCATGCGGCGATACAGCCGGCTGCGAGAGATTCCCATCAGGCCGGCGGCCTTGTTGCGCTGCCAGCCCGCGGCTGCGAGTGCATGAAGGATCGCCTCTCTCTCCACGCGCGCCAGAAACGGATCCAGCAACAACGAGTCGGCTGGGTTCGTAGACGCGCCGGTGCAGTACACGCCGCGCACTTCCGCCGGAAAGTCCGCACTCGAAAGGACGGGACCGCTGCCCAGCGCGAACGCAGACTCGACGGCGTTTGACAACTCTCGCACGTTGCCGGGCCAGGCGTGGTGAAGCATGGCTCTCCACGCATCGTCGTCGATCTGCTTTACCTGGCGAACGCCCGTCTGATTGAACTCTTCGATGAATGATTGAACCAGAAGCGGAATGTCCTCGCGACGCTCTCTCAGGGGCGGCAGTTGGATGTCGATGACACTGAGCCGATAGAACAAGTCTTCGCGAAGCTGTCCGGCGGCAACCGCCTTGCGGGGCGGCCGATTCATGGCTGCAATGACCCGAACACGCACCGGCAGTTCGACCGTGCTGCCGACCGGCCGGACCCGCTTGTCCTGCAGGGTTCGCAGCAGTTTGGCCTGCGTTTCAAGCGGCAACTGACCGATTTCGTCGAGGAAAAGGGTGCCGCCCTCGGCGGCGCGAAGCAACCCCTTGTGGGCTTGCACCGCACCGGTAAATGCGCCTTTTGAATGACCGAACAGTTCCGACTCGATCAGATCGCGCGGAAGGGCCGAGCAGTTCAAAGGGACGAATGGTCCGTCGCCTTGAAGCCCGTGGGCATGAATTGTTCGGGCCACGACCTCTTTTCCGGTTCCGCTTTCTCCTGAAATGAGCACGGACGATGAGTTCGAAAGAGCCGCGCGGACTTTTTCGAAGACGGGCGCCATGGCTGCGGATTTGCTCACCATGCTACTGAATCCGTACTTTGCCTTTTGCTCGTTTCCGAGGCGGAGCACCTTCTCTCGAAGCTCGGACAACTCGCCGAGCAATTCAGCCTCCCGCGCGTGGGCCTCGCCGGCGTCCCGCATCACTCCCAGCACGAATTCCGCCTCGCCGGTTTCGTTCCGCATGACGGCGTAGATCGTGTCGATCCATACCTGGGCTCCGTCCTTTCGGCGGATGCTCATCCGCTGGCGGATGGAATCCCTAGAACCCTCAAACAGGGACTTGGCCGGGCACAGGGCTCCTGCCAGCGATCGGCCCTGCCGGTCATGGCAATTCAAGACGTCGTAACACCGGCACTCGAATCCCACGACCTCGGAGCGATCGTAGCCGGTGATTCGCTCACAAGCGTCGCTGAACAGGACTACGCGTCGCGACCTGTCGAGCACGACGATCCCGTCGGCGGCGCTTTCCAGCAGTCGATCGATCGAGAATAGGGCTGTCGGCATGCGATTCACGCGTGGTCGTTAAGTGTTCTGGAGACCGGAGTCGGCAGGCGATGTTATCGAGCCTTAGCGGTGGGGTCAAGTCGGCATCGAACCGAGACTCGACCGTGTAACATGTTTCGGGCAAGATTCTGAAAAGGAGCCCGAGACCATGACGCCCTCCATGGAGTTTGATCGCAAGAAGCTCGAAGAGTTCTTGCGGATTGCGCGCGCCGAAGACCTGGAGCCGCATGGCGATCTCACTTCCAGGCTCTTGCCCGAGACGAGCTACAACGCAACGGCGCATTGGGAGGTGGTTGCGCGACGGGCCGGCCGGTTTTGCGGGAAGGCCGTTCTTCCGGTGCTACTCGACACGCTTGCTCCGGAAACTCGGCTCGACTGGGTTCAACCCGACGAATGCCACGACGTAGAGCCCGGCGAGGCGGTCGCGCGCCTTTCCGGTCGTGTATCACAAATGCTTGCGGCCGAGCGCCTCGTGTTGAACTTTCTTCAGCACTTGTCCGGCGTCGCCACACTGACCCGCCGATTCGTTTCCGCCGTGGCCGGCACGCATGCCAAAATCTACGACACAAGAAAGACCATGCCGGGTCTGCGCGATTTGCAACGCTACGCCGTGCGATGCGGCGGCGGGCACAATCACCGAAGCGGGTTGTACGACGCCGTCCTCATCAAGGACAATCACTTGGCCGGCATTCCCATAGAGCGGTTGGCCCACGCCGTCTTCGAAATGTTGAACAAGATCGAGACCCTTCCGTCGCAGCCCGCATTCGTCGAGGTGGAATGCGACGGGCTCGACCAAATGGCCGAACTGCTCAAAGTCGTCGGCATCGACGTCGTATTGCTCGATAACTTCTCGACGGACGATCTGCGGTCTGCCGTTGAGCTGCGAGATTCAGCGGGTTTTCGCGGAAAAATCGAGTTAGAGGCCAGCGGAGAGGCCACGCTCGAGAATGTTCGTCGGATCGCTGAAACCGGCGTCGAACGCATCGCGGTCGGTGCGATCACGCATTCCGCTCCAATCCTCGACCTCGGCCTCGATATCAAGCCATGACCTTAGCGACTCCGCATCAACTTCGGGCATCGGACTTGCGGAATGATCTCGACACGCGCCGTGTGGGGCGAGAGATCCTCGTCTTGCCCGAAATCGACAGCACCAACACCTACGCCCTGAATTCAATCTCGGGCGAATCCGGGCGGTCGTGGGACGGACAGGTCGTTTTTGCCGAAATGCAAACCGCCGGGCGGGGTCGCCTGGGCCGTTCGTGGCGGGTTCCGCGCGGCGCCGGGTTGATGTTCACCACACTGTTGCGCGAGCCCGTGGGGCGTTCTTCGCCGGCCTCGTATGTCATGGCGGCCGCGGTCGCGACAACGGATGCCATCGCGGAATCGACGGACGTCGAACCCGCCATTCGGTGGCCCAACGACATCTACGTCGGAACGAGGAAGCTGGCGGGGATTCTCGTGGAAATTCGAACCCTCGAGCCCGGCGCGCGTGTCGTGGCGATCGGAATCGGTGTGAACTGCCTGCAGCACGCAGATCATTTTGCGGACGACATACGCGACAGGGCGACGTCGCTGGAAATCGAATCAAAGTACCCCGTCGACCGCGTCAGGGTGGGTAGGGCCATTCTTCGAAGACTGGATCACTTCTTCGCGGACCCGGATCGAATCGACGACGAGAATCTGTCATCGCTCTGGCAGCAGCGCAGCGCCGACATCAATACGCGGGTGAATCTGCAACACGACGGCCGAGCCTACACGGGCCGAATCGTCGAAGTGCACCCGCGAACCGGACTTCTTCTCCAGCTCGACTCGGGCGCCCGGCGCGAATTCGATCCCGCCACCACCACGAGGCTTTAGCGGAATACTGAGCCTGACGCGTTTGGGGTATTTGCCGTCGCTAGTATTGGGCCATGTTGGAATCGATTTGCAGTGCCCACAAATGGATTCCTCCGGCCATGCTGCGGACTTCGCCGAGCCCCGCTTGGCGCAGAATGGCTGCGGCCTGCAAGCTCCGACCGCCGTGATGGCAATGCGCGATGACGGGGCGGCCGTTTGCCATTTCACGAAGTTCGTTCAGGCGCTCGCCGAGTTCAGGCAGCGGCACCAGTCTGGCCCCGTCGATCTTGCAAACCTCGCCCTCGTCCGGCTGCCGCACGTCCAACAAGAGAAAGTCCGCGCGGTCGTCGAGCATCCGTTTCACATCCTGTACGCTGACTTCCCAGTTCGGGTCGATCTGATTCACGCGTGATTCTCCGTTACGCCCCGTTCAAAAACTGCCTGGCAATCTCGCAATGCATGCGTATCCCGTATGGTATGGCAACGTCGGGAAAATTATATGTCGGATGGTGGAGCCCGGGCTGTTCGGACGGATCGCCGGTTCGCACGCCCAAACGCCAGAAGGCCGCCGGAATCCGTTGCGCGTAATACGCGAAGTCCTCTCCCCCCATGCTGGGCGGGACGACATCGGCCACGCCGCCGTCTCCCAGCACGTCGCGGGCAACGTCCGCCACGAGCGCCGCCGCCTCATCATTGTTGATCAGCGTGGGATAACCGTCCGTGATTTTTACCTCGGCACGGGCACCGAATGCCGCCGCGGTGGTCGTGGCGATCTGCTGCACGAGCCCGACTGCTTTCTTGCGGACGTCGGGGTTTAGCGTGCGGATCGTGCCTGCCAATTCCACGGCGGGCGGAATGATGTTGTCGGCCGTTCCCGCGTGAAACTCCGCGACCGTGACCACGATCGATTCCAACGGGTCGATGGACCGTGATGCGATCGACTGAAGGGCCACCACGATATGCGACGCCGCCAAGATGGGATCGATGCCTTTGTGTGGATAGGCTGCGTGGGCGCCGTCACCGTGAATGGTCATACGCCAGGGGTTTGTCGAAGCGAGCGTCGGACCGCCCCGGACTCCGATTGTCCCGAGTTCCAGTTCGGGCCAGCCGTGCAGCGCGAAGATCGCATCCACGTTCGGGTTGTTCAGAACACCCTCTTCGCTCATGATCCGCGCGCCGGCGCCGCCCTCCTCGGCCGGCTGAAAGACGAACTTCACCTTGCCCGGCAGTTCGTCGGCCATGCGCGACAAAATGTGGGCCGCGCCTACGAGACAACTCATGTGTCCGTCGTGGCCGCAGGCGTGCATCTTGCCCGGAATCCTGGACTTGTATGGAAGATTGCTCTCCTCCTGGATCGGCAGGCAGTCGAGTTCTGCCCGCAACGCCACGCACTTGCCCGGTTTATCTCGGTTCAACGTCGCGACGACGCCGGTCTTGGCGACGCCGGTCTGAATCTCCAGGTTTTCGAGCGGCTTCAATTGAGCCACAACGCGGCGAGCGGTCTCGTTTTCCTCGAACCCGAGTTCGGGATGGGCGTGGATTTCG
>JAPULF010000160.1 GCA_027295245.1 Planctomycetota bacterium | reverse complement strand
CAACGAACGCGGTGAAGACATACGAATACGGATCGGCGAACAGGTTCATGATCTCGGCACATCGCGGCCGAACGGACACTTCGACGGCCGGGTGCGAATCTCGGCACAAGACGTTCGGGAGCACCTGACAACCGATCCTGGGAACCGGGCATACCTTGAATTCGAAGCCGTCACCGACAGAGACGACGATCGACGATTCGAGGGTCGGGTATGGCTCGTGCCCGAGATTGGAATCACGGTCATTTCCGACATCGATGACACGATCAAGATCAGCGACGTGAGAGACAAAAAGGCGCTGTTGCGGAATACGTTTTTGAAGCCCTTTCGCGAAGTCGGCGGAATGGCGGATTTGTATCAGGCGTGGGCCCGGCGCGAGGACCTGCGATTTCACTATGTTTCGGCCAGTCCGTGGCAATTGTTCGGTCCGCTCGACGAGTTTCTACGGTCGGCGGGGTTTCCGGCCGGGCCGATGTCGCTGAAGCCGTTTCGGTGGAAGGACGAGACCTTCCTGGATTTGTTCAAGTCTCCCATGCAGTACAAACTGGACGTGATCGAGCCGATCATCAAGCGGTTTCCGAAGCGGCAATTCGTGTTGTTGGGCGATTCCGGCGAAAAAGACCCGGAAGCGTACGGCGAACTGGCCCGGCGGTATCCGGATCAGGTGATTCGCGTTTTTGTTCGAGATGTCACGGGCGAGGCGTCAAACAGCGAACGATATCTCGGGGCATTCAGGGGTATTCCGAAGGCTCGGTGGAAGATCTTCGAGGATCCGAGGGACATTCGGGGGAGCCTACCTTGAAGGGCGCTTGTAAGCGCGGCGTCTGACCTGAGCCATCCCGATCGTGCTCGGAATCAGGGAGCGGTCTGCAAGTGCCCCAGCAGGTCCGGGTCGATGCATTCGGATAATCGGAAATGGTCTGCCCTGCGCTGGGATGCAAACCTCGCTACAATCCCCGCCAATGGATATCAGTCGGATTCGAAACTTTTCTATCATCGCCCACATCGACCATGGCAAGAGCACCTTGGCCGATCGCATGATGCTCATGTGCGGGGCGCTTTCCGAACGCGAATTCCGGGCGCAGTTTCTCGACGACATGGACCTGGAGCGGGAGATGGGGATCACCATCAAGGCCAATCGGGTCGCGCTCAATTACGCATATCCGGGTGGCAAGGACGCGAGCGGTAAGACCCTGGAGGCCGGCGAGTATCGGTTGAATCTGATCGATACGCCGGGTCACGTGGACTTTCACTACGAGGTCAGCCGGGCGTTGGCGGCATGCGAAGGGGCCCTTCTTCTGGTCGACGCGGCTCAAGGAATTCAGGCCCAGACCCTCGCCAATGCCTACAAGGCCGTCGAAGCCGGGTTGGAGATTCTTCCGGTCATCAACAAAATCGACCTTCCCGGCGCCCGGCCGGAGGACGTGGCCCTTGAATTGGAGCAGGCCCTGGACATGCCCGCGGAGGGGGCGTTTTTCGCGTCGGCGAAGACCGGCGAGGGCGTGGACGAGATTCTGGCGGGCATCGTCGAGCGGGTGCCGGTGCCGGTCGGCGACGCGAACCGGCCCCTCAAGGCGATGATCTACGACGCCAAGGTGGACGCACACCGGGGCGTGGTGTCGCACATCCGCGTGGTGGACGGATCGATCGGCAAGGGCGAAAAGATTCGATTGATGGCGACCGGGCGGACCCATCTGGTGAGCGATGTCGGCATCCACTCGCCCAAGCTGGTCAGCCGTCCGAGGCTGGGGTCGGGCGAGGTCGGGTATTTGTTCGCTGGGATCAAGACGATCCACGACGTGAATATCGGGGACACGGTGACACTGGAGTCGAGGCCCTGCGAGGAGGCGCTGCCGGGCTATCAGGCGCCGCTGCAGATGGTGTTTTGCGACTTCTATCCCGGACCGGGCACCACTTCCCAGGAGTTGCGGGAGGCGATGGAACAACTGTGGCTCAACGACTCGAGCTTCACCTTCACGCCGGCGGCCAGTGTCGCCTTGGGAAAGGGGTTTCGGTGCGGGTTTCTGGGCCTGCTTCACATGAAGATCATTCAGGAGCGGCTGGAGCGGGAAAGCGACGTGGATCTGGTCCAGACGGCTCCGACCGTCAGCTTCGAGGTCTTGTACAAGGACGGCGTGGTTCGCCGCATCGAGTCGCCGTCGGAGTTGCCCAGCCAAGACCAGATCGAAGAGCTGCGGGAGCCGTATTCCCGCGTGGAGGTCATCGTTCCGAGTCGCTACATCGGGAACGTGATGAAGCTCAGCGAGGAGCGTCGGGGTGCCTTCAAGCGGACCGAGTATCTGTCGCCGGAGCGGGTCGTCTTGGTGTATGAGTTTCCGCTGTCGGAGATCATCTACGACTACTACGACCGGTTGAAGAGTGTGACCAGCGGGTACGGGACGATGGACTACGATATGATCGGGTTCCGTGCAGACGACCTCGTGCGGCTCAATATCCTGGTCAATGGGGTGGCGGTGGACGCATTGAGCGTCATCGTTCACCGGTCGCGGGCGGACAATCGCGGCCGCAAGCTGATCCGGCGACTCAAGAAGGAGATAGATCGGCATCTGTTCGAAATCCCGCTTCAAGCGGCGGTCGGGAACAAGGTCATCGCCCGAGAGTCGATTCGGCCGGTCAGAAAGGACGTGACCGCCAAGTGTTACGGCGGTGACGTGTCTCGGAAGCGGAAGCTGTTGGAAAAGCAGAAGGCCGGTCGAAAACGCATGAAACAGGTCGGGAGCGTCTCGATCCCCCAAAAGGCGTTCATGGCGGTCCTGGACACGGCCGAGTGAATCGAGGTCGGGCAGGACGGGGGGCCGTGGGTCGGCCGGTGGCCGTGGATTTGGGCAATTGCATCGGGAATTCACAGGTACGGCGTGTCCCGAACGGAGACATCTCCGCTTCCGTCATTCAGGCTCGTTCCCGTCGGTCGAAGCCGCATCGTGAGACAGATTTTCTACGTCGGGGCACCGGCCCGGCCGTTAATCGGTTGAAGTGTTCGCTGGGGGTCGGCATAATGTCCCTCGATTACGGCTGTGCAACGCGGCCGGCCAGGATGGACATCTGCTGAACAGGGAGGTTTGAAATGACCACGTTCAAATACTTCACCTTGGCTATTGCCACGGTGATCACCGCATCGACACTGATCGGATGCGTGGCGCGGGACGAATTCCTGCGGTGCGACTTCTCCCGGCGCAAAGCGCTGGAACGGGCCGAAACGCTGGAGCGCGATCTGGCGGATGAGCGAAACCGGGCCCTGGCCCTGGAGACGGAGCGCGA
>JAPULF010000016.1 GCA_027295245.1 Planctomycetota bacterium | reverse complement strand
ATCTCTACGAGCGAATACGCCGCGGGCAATCCACCTGATGAACGCTTGCCAGGGCGACCTATAGCTTCCACCAGGGCTTATCTTCTTTGCGGACAAGCTCCGGAGGGGTTTCGCCGGCGTGTTCGAAGGGGTCCTTCGTCTCGGCAAGCCACGCTCGCCAGGCGTCTGAATCGTGCCCTTGCGTTACGCCGGTCAAGGCAATCAATGCTTTTTCCGCGGTGTGCTGGACGGCGAAATCGCTGGTGTCCAAGACGTCGATCAGGACGGATGGAACGGGTCTTTCGGCGAAGTAGGCCAGGGTATCAATCGCCGCAAGCCGAACATTGCGATCTCGGTCCTGTTTGACGCGCTCCAGCAGTACACGCACGATCGCCTCGCGCTGGGATTCCTCATAGGTGTACTGATCCGTGATTTCAAAGAGCAGCTTCGCCGACTCCCACCGCACGGCCGGGGGCGCGGGACGGACATCCGCACGCTTGACATCGACGCTGCCAAGGAGCTTGATCGCGGTTTCGACGGATCGTGCGTCCGCGGACTTGCCCAGCCCCCGCACCGCCGCAACGCGGACCATGGCGTCCGTGTCGGTTCGCGCGATCGCGTCAAACACACGAATGGCGTCGTCACTCGTGGCATCCGGGCTTTCCGCGAGTCCGTTGACGCCGCGCCGCCGCTCGTCGGGGGTCCGCCCATCCAGCGCCAGGTCGAGGTAGTAGTCCATGGACTTGCGCGAACGCATCCAGTCCCACGAACCCGATGAACACCCTGAAGCCATGATGCAGAACAGCGGCGCCAAGAGTGCGACCCGGATCGCCCCTCGGCCAAGAACGGAGTTATCGCGCTTGCGCGAAATCCTGGGCATAGAACTGCTCGGGCGAGACCCAGGTGACGTCCACGACGGAGTGATCCAGAAAGCGCTGGCCCAATTCCCGAAATCGTTGCGGATTGTCGCTGACATACGAGACAAGACTACCCGCCTCGGCCCGGTCCGACAATTTTCCGCCGGCCCGCAGTCGCTCAACAACCGCCTTCGCCGTCTGCTCCCCCGAATCAACCAACCGAATTCCCTCTCCGGCAACCTCTGCAATGGCGTCCCGCAGCAACGGATAGTGCGTGCAACCCAGCACCAGAATCTTGGGGTCCAGCCGGACGATCGGATCAAGGTAATCCCGCACCACCGAGAGGACGATCGGATCGGTACACGTGCGGCCTTCCTCGGCAATCGGGACGAGGAGCGGACAAGGCTTCTGAATCACCCGGGCGTGCTCGTCGTACTGTTTGATCGCCCGGCGGTAAGCATCCGATGCGATCGTCGCCTCCGTGGCAATCACCGCGATCGTGCCGCCTTCCGATTGCAGGGTCGCCTCCTTGGCACCCGGCAGCACCACGCCGCACACGGGCACGGGGAGCATCGCCTCCAATTCCGGCAGGGCCGTGGCGCTCGCCGTGTTGCACGCCACCACGATAAGCTTGGGATCGAATCGAAGCAGGAATTCGCAGTTCTGACGGGCGAAACGCGTGACGGTTTCGCTCGTTTTTATGCCGTACGGCACGCGGGCGGTGTCGCCGAAGTAAACAATATTCTCGCCTGGCAACCGCCGCCGCAATTCCCGAACGACCGTCAGCCCGCCGATACCCGAATCAAAGACGCCGATGCACCGAGCATCACCGGACATGAAATCGCCTCCTTGCGGCACACATCGAATCCTGCTGTAAGTATCGTCAATCCGCGAGTCGTTCACAAGCGGCCAGGAAGACGCCTCCCGATGGACGACATACCCGTCCGGTGATATCATGGACTCATTGAAGAGGAGCAGCCGGCCATGGAAGGCGACGACGCATCCACAGGGGTCACGACCCAGGACGAAGAACACGATTTGGACGGGAACTACGCGCCGACGGACGAGAACGACGCCCCGGAAACGACGCCGGAGGACGCGACCGCCGACGATGCCGCCCCGGAAATAGTCCCCCGGCACGTCGTCGAAGCGATCCTGTTCGCCGCCGATTCACCGATGCCGGCAGCAAAGATATCCTCCGTGCTGGGAGTCGGGGACGCCCGAGACGTTCGAAAGCACATCGAATCGCTCAACGAATCCTATGCGACGAACGGCAACTCCTTCCGAATCGAGCTCCTCGCCGGCGGCTACCAGATGATGACGCTTCCGGCCTACAATACCTGGCTTGCGAAGCTGCTGCAGACCCGCCAGGAAACGAAGCTCTCCCCCGCCGCCATGGAGACGCTCGCGATCGTTGCCTACAAACAACCCTGTACCCGCGCCGAGGTCGAGGCCGTCCGGGGAGTGGCGGTCGGCGACGTGATCAACCGACTGCGAGAGATGAATCTGGTCAAGATCGTCGGCCGGGCCGAGGATCTGGGCAGGCCCATGCTTTACGGCACGACCAAGCGCTTTCTGGAAGTTTTCGGGCTCCCGAGCCTGAATGATCTGCCGCGTGTGGAAGCCCTGAGTTCAGGGGCCCGCGAGCCGGCCCGCGGAACCCCGGGCCAAGATTCGCCGGAGACGCCGCCAAACGCCGCTGAGGCCGAAGGAACCGATTCCGACGATGCGTCGACGAACGAAAACGGGCCCGACGCCAACTCCACGCAGAGCGCGAGCGAAGAATCAAAATGAGGCTACACTGTCCCAAAACCGCCCCATGTACCGAAAATGCCGTAGGCCGGGCTCGGCGCTAGAATCCGCAATTGCATTGCCGAGACCCCCTGATACTGTTAAGGTTGGTAGCCAATGGAGTTAGCAAAACGCCCGCTGGGCGATGAATACACCAAGCCGGGAGCACTCACCGATCTGAGCAGGCGTCTCTCGGCGAACCCGCAAATGCGGGAACTGACCGTGCTGATAATGTACGCCTTCGACCGGCGAACACGGCTGCTGCCGTTTCTGTTTGCCGATTCGAGAATCATTCCGGCCGGCGTGCGGGCAGTGGCGGACGGTCTCGATGCCGCCGGCCTCACCCGCTCCCGAATCGTGTTTCAACTGTGGTCACCTAACGTGCGACCCTCTCGGGCGCTGATCGACGGCCGCCTGCCGGACATCCTCATGGTCAGCAGCATGCAGATCCACGCCCGCGAGGCGTACAAACTCGTGGCGGACGCCCTCACGATTCCGGAGGACAAACGCCCGCTGATACTCTGCGGCGGCCCCAAGTCGATCTACGAACCGTGGGACTACTTTGCGCAGGGCGAGCGCGGCGAGATCAACGCCGACGTCGCCGTTACGGGCGAGTCCTATGTCCTGTTTGAACTGCTCGAACGACTGCTCGAACACAAGTCTCCCGGGGAGACAATGCGGCAGGCCTTCTTGCGGGCCCGAAAAAACGAGGCCCTGCACGATATCCCCGGCCTGGTGTATCGCGTCGATCCTCCCGGCGGCGGCGAAGCCCACTTAATCGATACCGGCATTCAAAAATTAGTCCAATACCTGGACGAATTGCCGATGCCGCTGGCGGCGTTCAGCAAACTGGAGCCCCCCCACCGCGGACACAATCTGTCACGGCGACCCGTTTCGCTCGACACGATCCACAAACGGGCCCGCATCACATCTCTAATCATAACGCAGGGCTGCAAGTTCAGATGCAGCTATTGCCCGATTCCGGCATACAACCAAAACTCTTTCCGTTTCAAGAGCCCGGAGCGACTCGGCGACGAGATGACCCTCTTGCAACAGAAGGTCGGGCTGCGCAATTTCTTCGGGACCGACGACAACTTCCTGAATCGGCGTGAGACCTTTACGGAAATCTATGACCATCTTGCCACGCGCACCATCGACGGCCGACGATTCAACAAACGGGTTCGCTGGGCCACCGAAGCGACCATCCACGACGCCTACAACAGCATCGACACGTTCGCCCAGGCCCGCCGCGCGGGACTCCGGGCCCTCTGGTTCGGCGTCGAGGACCTGACCGCCACAGTCGTGAAGAAGGGACAGGCAGGCGACAAGACCGAAGAGGTCTTCCACGCGATGAACGAAAACGGCCTCTGTCCCATGCCGATGATGATGCACCACGACGGCCAGCCGCTTTACACGCGGAACAGTCCTTACGGCCTTATGAACCAGGTGCACTACCTGCGAAAGGCCGGCGCAATCAGCATGCAGATCACGGCATTGACCCCGGCCGTCGGAACGAATTTCTACGACACGCCGTACCGGGATGGCCTTGTCTTCAAGAACATCAATCACAAGCCCGTCGACGAGGCCCACTTCGACGGCAACCACGTCGTTGCCAGCAACGAATCCAAGCCGTGGCTCAAGCAGTTCAATCTGATCGCGGGCTACGCCACATTCTACAACCCGCTCTCACTGCTCGGCGCCATCTTCAAGCCGAAGCGAAGGCTGTCCGGCGCCGACGTGGGCATGCAGGTCATCGGCATGGCCGCGCTCGCCAAGACGGCCGTCGACTCTGCCCAATGGGCATGGCGGCTCTGGCGCGGCCCCATCGAACCCTGCAAAGCGGTGCCCGGCGCAACCCTGCGCGTCGTCAAGGTCCGCCCCGACGAGATTGAAACGAAGCGTCCGACCGCAATTCCGCCCGACTCTCGCGAAGTCTACAAAGACGAACTCGTCTCGGAACCGAACGGTACCTTCGCGCTTCCGATCGCCGCCACGCCGTGACCCGACGAGGTGTGCCCATGAGCAAAGACAAGGGCGTTATAGTCTCGTTCCGGGTGGATCGTCATCTCGCAGACGTTCTGAGCAATGTCCCGGATAAGTCCGCGTTCATCCGCGACGTGATACTTCGGAGCTTCTACGAAACCTGCCCGGTGTGCCGCGGCCGGGGCGTGGTGCCCGAAGAGATTTCAAAGTGGGCCGAGAAACGCCTGAAAGTCGGAAAGCTCGTCGAGTGCCACTGTTGCCGTTACGGCTATCCCAAGTCCGCACTACCCCGTAAGGACGCGGCCGCCCGCGAACGATTCATCTGTCCGCACTGCCGCTCGCACGGCCACGGGCATTAAGGGGCATTTTCAATGCCTGTGGCACGGGCGTCTCGCGCGTGGTCGCACCGGCGGGACGCCGGCGCAACAAATGGGCACTGAAACAGCTCCTGACCCGCCGTGGCGGTCAACCCGCGAGCGTTGAGATGCGAATGCCCGACAAAGCCACCTCGATCGGCTACGCGTTGACCAAGGTCGCATCCGATGCCGTTTCACTCAAGGACGAAGAACTCGGCCTATCACAACCGCCCATCGGCAAGTCCGTGATCGGACGAGTCAACACGCCCGCTAACGTGGCCCGCTGGATGGCCACGACGGCCCTCGACTGCCTGGACAACACCCGCGACGCGTCCGACCCCACGATCCTCGAACCGGCCGCGGGCAGCGGCGTGATCGTCGGGGCCCTGTTCGAAGCCCTCGTCAACAAATATCGAGGCAACGGTGCGAGACCTCTCCGCTCGCCGCTTCGACACATATGGGCGATCGACAACGACGCGTCGGTGCAACCGGCCTCCGCCCGCCGCCTCGCCAATCTGGCCGGACGCGAAGCATACGACTGGGCACGCCGGCAATACAAGATCGGCGATGCACTGCTCGACGACTCCCTGTTGCCGCCGGGTCCGATCGACCTGATCATCGGCAATCCGCCCTACCTCGGCTTACGTCACGCATCGCGACTGCCCGAATTCGAACGGTGGCGTGGGTGTTTCGGCGTACGCGAAGATCTCTATGCACTATTCATCCGCCGGGCCATGGCGACGATTCGGCCGGGCGGTGTAATCGCCTTCCTGCTTCCGGACGGCTGGCTTTCGCTGGCAAGCTACGAGCGACTTCGGCGACGATTGCTACAGGGCAATGTCCGACACGTTGTTCGCCTGCCTGCGGGAACGTTCGATCGAGTCGTGTTCCCGTCGATCCTGATCTGGCAGTCCGCTCCGCCGCACGGTCCGATGACGTACACCGACGCCCGTGGAGGCGGATTAGCAAAGCCCGACGCCTGTATATTGACCGACCCCTCCGTTTTTCTGGAATCTCCGCGAGCTACGTTTTTCGTCCCGACCCCCGAACAGCTCGCGCTGTCTGCCTTGTGGCGAGGAATCGGGGCGTCGTCGGGCGTGATCAGGCTCGAGCGGGCCGTTCGCATCGCCGATGCCGGAATCCACTCTCGCAATTGCCGCCATCGGCTCTTCTTCCCAACTCGAAACAAACCGGGTCTCCAACGACTCGTGCAGGGCCGGCAAATAGAAGCGTTTGCCCTTCGATGGAACGCCCCGTCCGCCCAATATCGCTGGGTGGACATTCACTACCGACCCCGACCGCGGACCCTCGGGCGCCGCGGCGACGGGCGCCCCAGTGTTCGCGACGAATATTGGGACTGGCAAGGCGATCCGGCGGTACACCGATTGCGTGAACGAGTCCTGATTCGGCAGACCGGTGATCGCATCATCGCCGCGAGATGCCTCCAGAAGCGGGCTGTCCACTACACCGACAACACCCTGTTCACCGTGACCCTCACCGAGGAAGGCGCCGCCCAGGGCCTGAGCCTCGCGTACCTGACCGCCTACCTGAACAGTGAAATAGTCACGCGACTATATCGCTTTCTGTCCGGAGAGCACGGGCGTCCGCAGGCCCAGATCAAGGTGCGATTGCTTCGCCAATTGCCGTTCATTCCGCCGACCCACCGACAGCGCAAGCGCATCGAGTCCCTCGTTGACCGCCTGGAACGCGCGGTTCGGCGCGGCGAGACCGAGCGGGCCGCGCAACGGGCCATGAATTCGCACTTCGAGCGGTTGTTCACCAGC
This sequence comes from Planctomycetota bacterium, assembly GCA_027295245.1. Taxonomy (GTDB): domain Bacteria; phylum Planctomycetota; class Phycisphaerae; order UBA1845; family UTPLA1; genus JAPULF01. The sequence goes on along the minus strand of JAPULF010000016.1, from coordinate 4,307 downwards.
GCCGGCCAAGTTATCCTCCACCACGGATGCAGCCGCTGATCAATCCCGAACGGACCGTGGCCGACTCCGCATGAGCGACGGCACGGCCATTCCCGCGCTTCACCGTTCGCCTTCGGCGCTTGCGGGCTCGATCCTGCGCAATCGCAACTTCATCCTCCTGTGGTGCGCCTACACCGTCAGTGCCCTCGGCGATCACCTTTCCGAGGTCGCCCTGCTCGATATGCAAAACGCCATCGGCCGCGACGACTCCACGCGCATCATGTCGATGATGATGTTCGCGTTTTTCCTCCCGTTCTTCGTGTTCGGCCCGACCATGGGCTGGCTGGCCGATCGCCTGCCCCGGAAGTGGATCATGGTCACGGCCGACACCACCCGGATCGTCTTGCTACTTGCGCTGTTTCCGGTGCTCCAATTCCTGTTTCGAGCCCTTGAAGGCTCGTCCTTTCAGCTCGCGGAGACGCACCCGCAGGGCGGCTCTATCTACAGCCCCTGGGTCTACTGTACGCCGCTGATGGTCCTCGGCGTATTCGCCGCCATGTTCTCGCCGTCGCGGGCCGCCATGCTTCCGACCCTCGTCCGACAAGACCAGATCGTTCGGGCAAACGGCCTCATGAACGCCATGGGACCCATCGCGGCCATCGCCTCCTACGCCCTGGGCACACACCTCGTGCTGGAATACGGCAAAGAAATCTGCTTCCGGGCCGACGCCCTCACCTTTCTCCTCTCCGCCGTTTTCATCCTTTTCATGATTCCGCCGCGGCGGGCCGCCATAAGCTCCGCGGGCACGTCGCGCGTCGAGGCGCTGCGCGACGGCTTCGCATACTGCCGAACACACCGCCGGGTGATCGAGTTGATCGTCTTCATGGTGCTCTTCTGGACCGCGGCGATCGCCGTTCGATCGATGATGCCGGCCCTCGTGAAGGGCGTCTTCGGCGGTGGGCTGTCGGACATCAAGAACTATTACCTGGCTCTCGGCATCGGAATGCTGACCGGCGCGTTTATCATCGGTGGATTCGGCGAAGCCATCAAAAGCGAGGTCGCGATCAGTTGGTCCTTCATGGGCGCCGGGCTGGCCGTGCTCGCCCTGGCCCTTGTTTTCGTTCGGCAGTTCGGCGAATGGTCCGGGGCCGCTTGCCTGTTTGTCTGCGGCATGTTCGGGTCCGGCATCCTGGTCAGCGCCAACGCCCTGCTCCAAAAGACCGTGCCCGATTTCATGCTCGGCCGCGTTATCGGCGTCAAGGACTTCGCCTCGATGGGCGGGCTGCTGTTGGCCACCGGCGCCCTCGGTATTCCGCGTTGGACGAACATCGACGCCCACGTTCCCTGGCTGCTCGCGATCATCGGTCTGACGTTGTTCGTCGCCGGCATGCGAGCCACGCGGGTCCGTCTGCGGCGCGGCCGCTTTCGACCGATCATCACCTTCTGGCGGAACTTCATCGTATTGCACAACAGCATCGTCGCCCGTGTTCGGCGCAAGGGCATCTGTACGGTTCCGCTGGACGGTCCGGTCATCGTGGCGGCCAATCACAATTCCGCCATCGACCCGTTCCTGTTGATCTCGACTTCACCGAATCGCTACCTCAGTTTCATGATCGCCCGCGAGTTCACCAGCATTCCGTTAGTCTCATACCTGGCAAGGTTGGCGGAGTGCATCCCCGTGAACCGCACCGGAGTCGACATCGCCTCGGTGAAGTCCGCCCTGCGCCACCTGTCCGCCGGCAAGGTCATCGGGATATTTCCGCAGGGCCGAATCGTATCGCCCGACGATTGGGAGAACGTTCAGGAAGGCGTCGGCATGCTGGCCCTTCGCAGCGGCGCCACCATCATCCCCGCGCACATATCGGGTACGCATCACTCCGACAACGTGTACATCCCTTATATCCTCCCACAGCGGGCCCTCGTGCACTACGGCAAGCCGATCGATCTTTCACCCTGGTCCGCCCGCACGAGAGACCGCGCCGCATACCGCGAAGTGGCTCAACATATCATCGAGAGAATCAAGTCGCTCCGTCCTCAAGAACCGTCGTCGGAATAACGCGTCGGTGACCTAACCGGCAGGTTCACCCGTCACCGTTAGCTCCGTCGGCGTCGGTAGACCCAGGTCGGCGATCTGCGCGAGAATCGTCTTCTTGTCGCCGACCAGGACGATGACGGCCTGTTCCAGCGGAATCGAAGGTCGGGCCAGCTTGTTCAACGCATCCTCGGTGACATTGCCGATCGCGTTCAACTCGTCGCCGATGGACGAAAACGGCAACTCGTTCAATTCCAGGGTCGCGGCCATCGCCAGGATTCCGCGCAGGCCCTGAAACGATTGAATCATGTTCGTGCGGCGCGTCAGCCGGGCCTTGGTCATTTCGTCGGCCGAAACGTCTCCGCCGCGGATCTTCTTGAACTCTTTCAGGAACTCGCCCAGGGCGGCGCCCGTGACCCGCGACTGCACGTTCGACGAGGCCGTGAAGTAACCCTGCCGCGGGTCCATGGCATACGAGCAGCGAGCGCCGTAGGTGTAGCCCTTGTCCTCTCGCAGGTTCTGGTTCAAGCGGCTGGTGAAACTTCCGCCGAGAATGGTGTTCAACAACACCAACTTTGTCCGATTCGGCGTACTGTATGAAGGGCCCGGCATGTAGAAACGTATCACGGTCTGTGCCGAGTCGGGCTTGTCTACGACAACCACGCGCAAATGGCGGTGGGCCGTCTTCCAGCTTGCCGATGCCGGGGGCTTCGTGGTGGCATCGTTTCGCCATTTGCCGAACGCGTTCTCCAGAAGGGCCTTGGCCTCGTCGGTTGTCAGGTCTCCCGCAACCAGGATGGTCGCATTGGCCGGTCCGAACGTCTCCCGATGAAACCGCTTCAGGTCGTCCAGCGAAAGCGACTCGACGGACTCGACCGTTCCCGAGACGGGCCGTCCATAGGGATGGTCGTCGCCGAAAAAGGACCTCATGCCGACCCGCCCGGCCACCGCCGTCGCCCGATCCTCGGCCTGCCTCAGCGACTCGATGTGCAACCCTCGCACGCGGTCCCATTCGGCCGATTCGAATCGCGGACGCATGATCGCATCGGCGTAGAGGGCCACGGCCCGGTCGGCGTTGCGCTTCAGGACCGATAGCCCGACGCGCGTCGATTCGTGATCCGCGGACGCCGTCAGGCCGGCACCCAACATTTCCAGGGCATCGGAGAAGGCCAATGCCCCGAGATCGCCCGCCCCTTCGTCCAGCATCGCCGCTGTCAGGTAGGCGCGGCCCGGGGTCGTATCCCGAATCGATCCGCCGCGGAGCAACATCGAAAGGTTGACCAGCGGCAGTTCGCTGCGGCGCCAGTGGCGCACCTGGATTCCATTCGAAAGTACAAACGACTCCGGGGCTTGCGGCGTGAACGACCGGGCCACCTCGAGCTTGGGGCGCTGATCGCGATCCGCCGGGTTCAACTCGCCGGACTCGGGCAGGACCCGCATGATGAGTCGCCGCTCCGGGGCCAGGACCTTGCCGGCCCAAAAGCCGACGCGCTGATCTTCGGCGAATCGGTATCGATCCAGGTCCCAACTGAACGAGTTGGGCTCGCCCCGGAAGAAGTTGTACGCGTTGAGCCGGTCCGCCTTGGTCAAAAGCGACTGAAGGCTCGAGATCATGTTGACTTCGATTGCGGCCTTGTGCCGCTCCAACTCTTCGACGCCGACGCCTTCATACACCATTCGGTGTATCTCTTCGTCGATTGCCTTTTCTACCCGATCGAGCGAAACGCCGGGTCGGGCGGTCGCCACGATATGGAAAAGCGACCCCAGCAATTGCGAGGCCTGATACGCCCGAACACTGGTGGCCAGCTTGTCCTCGTAGACGAGCCGCTTATAGAGGCGGCTGGACTTTCCGGACGTGAGCAACGCGGCCACCAGGTCCATCTCGGCGTCTCCGCCCTCATAGTGGGCCGGGCTGTGGTAGACCATCGAGGTCCGCGCGAACTGCACCTTGTCCGTGAAGGTCACGCGTTGAACGCCCGGCAGCGTGACGGGCCCGGCCATTCGATGTATCGGGTCGGGCCTGCGCGGCAGGCTCCCGAAGAGTTTATTGACACGCGGCTTTATAGTAGCCGGATCGAAATCCCCCGCGACCACCAGCGAACAATTGCTCGGCACGTAGTAGTTCGCGAAGAACGACTTCACGTCGTCGACGGTCGCGGCCTCCAGGTCTTCATGCGAACCGATCACGGTGTGGGCGTACGGATGGCCGACGGGATACATCAGCTCGGGCACCTTCAATTCGGCCTTGCCGTAGGGTTGCATCTCGCTGGTCTGTCGCCGCTCGTTGCGGACGACT
>JAPULF010000159.1 GCA_027295245.1 Planctomycetota bacterium | reverse complement strand
AACCTTTTGCGGATTTGCCGCGGCTGTCCCTTCGGTTCGAGACGTTGCGAACGGCGGGCCGTTGCGGTGATTGGGCGCCGAATGAGCATCCGGCCATCGGCGGTTGACACTACCCGGTTTCCCTGCTCTAGTAAATTCCTGTCAGGACACGAGTTAGGGCCGCCGCGCCCGAATCTCGATTCCCCGTGAGCGGGGGATTGACACCTCCGGGGATCGCGATATGATTGCCGGACTGTGCGTAGCTGCCGGAGAGCGCGTTTCAAGTGACACGCGACGGTTGTCGAGAGTTCGTTCTAAGAAGGGCGCAGGTGTGGCGATGCCGAGGATTCGAATACGGATGGAGGCGTACGATCACAAACCGCTGGACATCTCGGCGAAGGAGATCGTGGATCATGCCAAGCGCACCAGTGCGAGGGTGCGCGGGCCCATTCCGCTTCCCACTCGAATCGAGCGGTACACGGTCTTGCGAAGCCCCCACATCGACAAGAAGTCACGCGAGCAATTCGAGATGCGGACCCACAAGCGGCTGATCGATATTTTCGAGCCCACGGCACGGACGGTGGAAGCGTTAAATCGGCTGGTGGTGCCCGCCGGCGTATTCGTGAAGATCAAGGCGTAGTCGATGGTTTGATGTAGGCTGTCCGTAAACCGTGCATCTTCGGGTCGTTGGACCGGATTCCTGCTTTTTTTGACAGCATGGCGCGTGAGTTTAGTCGCGCGCAACCAAGCATGCCCCGCGTTAGAGGCATGGTGTGTGTGTTCATGATGGTAGCGATATTGGGCAAAAAGATAGGTATGACGCGTGTCTTTGACGACAAGGGCGCGGCGTTCCCGGCGACGGTCATCGAGGCCGGCCCGTGCGCCGTTCTTCAGGTCAAGACCTCGGAGCGTGATGGGTACGAAGCGCTGCAACTCGGCTTCCAAAAGACCAAGCCGAGCCGGTCCAAGTTTCCGGGTATCGGTCATGCGGCCAAGGCCCAGACCGTTCCGCATCGCTTCGTCCGAGAGATTCGGCTGACGGAAGCCGCCGATCAAAAGCCCGGAGACGTGCTGACGGTGGAGGCTTTCAGCGAGAACGAGGTCAAATACGTAGATGTGGTGGGGACCTCGATCGGCAAGGGATTTCAGGGGGTCATGAAGCGATGGAATTTCAGCGGCCAGGAGGCGTCGCACGGGGTTGAGCGCAAGCACCGATCGGGCGGGAGCATCGGGGGATCTGGAGATTTGGGAGAGGGTCGGGGCATTAAACTCGGAAAGAAAATGGCAGGGCACATGGGGGCGGAGCGATGTACGGTCCGCAACCAGAGACTTATCTCCATCGACAAGGACCGAAACTTGCTTGTCGTTAGAGGCGCGATCCCGGGCCCGAAGGGCGGATTCGTGATCGTGTCGAAGGCGAAGACGAAACAGTAACGTGACTTGGTCGCGGTCGAATCATCGACGCGGCCATTTTTGTTTGGAAGAACGGCGATGTTGGAAATCCCAATCCTGAACACCGAAGGCAAGAAGGTCGGCTCGGAAAAGCTCGACCCGGAATTGTTTGGTGGCCGCGTTCGGCACGACCTGTTGAAGCAGGCGGTGGTTGCGTATCAGGCCGGCCAACACCAGGGCACGGCCGCGACGCAGAGCCGGGGGATGGTTCAGGGGTCGACGCGGAAGCTGTATCGCCAAAAGGGAACCGGCCGGGCCCGTGCGGGCAATGCTCGAACCCCGGTCCGAAGGGGCGGCGGTCGGACATTTGCCAAGGTGGATCGCGACGTTTCCAAGTGCCTTCCCCGCCAGATGCGTCGGCTGGCGCGAAACTCGGCGATCCTGGCGAAGGCCCTTTCGGGTTCGACGATGATTCTGGACGGTCTGAAGTTCGAAGAGCCGAAGACCGCCCGGCTGGCCGGCATTCTGAAGGCGATCAAGGCCGACTCGGGATGCCTTCTGGCGGTGACCACCGACGATCCGAACATGCGGAAGTCGGGCAGGAATATTCCCAATGTAGACATGCGTTTGATCTGGGACGTGAATGCGTACGATGTGTTGCGACGCCGGCGACTGATCTTTACGCCCGAGGCGTTCAAGGCCCTTGTGGGAGATCCCATGACAGCGGGTCGCCCGGTGGCTCAGGGATAGGGACCCTCTGATGGATATCTACCACATCATTCGTCGCCCACTCGTCACGGAGCAAGGGACGCACCAGAGCAAGCAGACGTTTGCCGCGACGCGAACGCGGCCCGGCCGGGGCGGGGCCTACAGCTTTGAGGTACATCCGGACGCGAACAAGATCCAGATTCGAAACGCGATCGAAAAGATATACAACGTGAAGGTTCAAAAGGTGCGGACCAGTTTGCGACAGGGCAAACGCCGCCGGTATCGACACAAGTCCGGGATCACGCGGTCCTGGAAGCGGGCGGTGGTTGTGCTGAATCCCGAGCACCACATCGATCTGTTCTAACGGAGTCGAAGCGAGCGAGACATGGGCATCAGGGTATATTCACCGACTACGGCAGGTCGCCGGCAGAGCAGCGTCAACGATTTTTCCGAGTTGACGGACAAGCGTCGTCGGCCCGTGAAGTCGCTGTGCCGTCCGTTGGTGAAGACCGGCGGTCGCAACAATCAGGGCGTGATCACGTCGCGTTTTCGCGGTGGGGGTCACAAGCGGTTGTACCGAATCATCGATTTCAAGCGGCGCAAGGACGGCGTGACGGCGGCGGTCGAAGCGATCGAGTACGATCCGAATCGAAATTGCTTCATAGCGCTTCTCAAGTACGACGACGGCGAGTTGCGTTACATCCTGGCCCCGCTCGGCTTGAAGGCCGGTGATACCGTCGAGAGTGGACCGGGGGTCGAGCCGAAGGCCGGCAACGCCATGCCGCTGGTGAATATTCCGGTCGGAATGGACATTCACAACATCGAAATGTCCGCCGGGCAGGGCGGCAAGCTGGTGCGTGCGGCCGGGGGCGCGGCCCGATTGGCGGCTCGCGAAGGCGACTGGGCGACGCTGGTGCTTCCTTCCGGCGAGATGCGTCAGGTTCGTGTGGAGTGCCGTGCGACGATCGGTCAACTCGGCAATGTCGATTGCAAGAACATCAAACTCGGGAAGGCCGGGCGGAAACGGCATCTGGGGCGGCGTCCGCACAATCGCGGTACGTCGATGAACCCCGTGGCCCACCCGCTGGGCGGGGGTGAAGGGCGAAGCGGCGGCGGCCGGCATCCGTGCAGTCCGACCGGCAAACTGGCGAAGGGCGGACGCACGCGGAATCCGCGGAAGAACTCGAATCGAAGGATCCTGCGGCGGCGCAAGAGCCGGCGTTACGGGCAGGTTTCACTGAAGCGGCGGAAGTAAGTTGCAACCAAAGCAGACAGGATAATCTCGATGGGACGAAGTCTGAAAAAAGGGCCGTTTGTCGATCCTCGACTGTTTCAAAAAGTGGAGAGAGCCAAGCGTGACAACGACTTTGTTCCCCTGAAGACTTGGGCCCGGCGGTGTACGATACCGCCGGAGTTCATTGGCCAGAATTTCGAGGTTCACAACGGCAAGGTTTTCGTAAAAGTCTTCGTGACCGAGGACATGGTTGGACACAAGCTCGGCGAGTTTGCCCCTACCCGGACGTTCCGGGGGCACGCCGGCAGCAGGAAGTCGTCCGCGAAGTAGGCGGCGCCGAGGACTAGGAGTTTCCGTCGATGGACACTTGGAAATCGACCCATCGCTATGCACGAATCAGCCCTCGAAAAGTGCGGCTCGTGACGGCATTGATCGCGGGACGCCATGTGAACGATGCGCTGGACGTTTTGAGATTTACGCGCAAGCGGGCCAGTGTGTTTGTGGACAAGGTGCTGCGTACGGCGATGGCGGATGCGGACGAACAGGAAGCCGACGTTCGCAAGCTCTATGTACACGAGGCCCGGGTTGATGAGGGTCCGACGATCAAGCGGTTTCGGCCGAAGGATCGCGGACGGGCCCATCCGATTATGAAACGGACCAGCCATATTGTCGTGGCGGTCGGCGAAGGACCAAAAGAGTAGTCGCCCATGGGACAAAAAGTACATCCACTCGGATTTCGCGTAGGTGTCACGGAAGATTGGCGCTCTCGCTGGTTTGCGCCGAAGGCGGCCTACGGCGAGTTTCTGATCGAGGATCAAAAGATCCGTAGTCTCGTCAATAAGCGATTGAATCAGACGCCGCCGTTCGCCGGATGCGCGAAAATCGAGATCGAGCGGACCCGCAACGAAGTCAAGGTTGCGCTATCGACGGCCCGTCCTGGAATGGTGATCGGCCCGAAGGGCGCGGAAGTAGATAAGCTCAAGGACGCGCTGGAAGACCTGATCGACCGCAAGATCAGCGTGAATATCAAAGAGATCAAGAATCCCGACATGGATGCCAAGCTCATCTCGCTGAGCATCGCGGAGCAGTTGAAGAAGCGGGCCAGTTTCCGTCGGATCATGAAGATGCGTTGTGAGGCGACCATGGGATCGGGCGCCAAGGGGATCAAGATCATCTGCAAGGGCAGGCTGGGCGGTTCGGAAATGTCGCGTCGGGAGATGCAGAAGATGGGCTCGATCCCGTTGCAGACGCTTCAGGCCCACGTGGATTACGGATATTCCATCAGTAAGACCAAGTCGGGCGTGATCGGCGTTCGGGTGTGGGTGTACAAGGGCAACTACGGCAGCGAAGTGGACGTTGAAAGCGCACCGGATCGTCCGGAACGATCGGGACGCCGCGGGAGACTCTAGAGAGGCCAAGCCCGGAGCGGGTTTGATTGGAGTAAGTCGTCATGGCAATGATGCCGGCGAGAGTGAAGTTTCGAAAACACCAAAAGGGCCGCATTCGTGGAAATGCGATGCGCGGCAATTTCGTTGCGTACGGAGACTACGGGCTCCAGGTGTTGGAAGGCGGCAGAATAAACGCGCGACAGATTGAGGCGGGCCGGATGGCGGCCACGCATTTTCTACATCGCGAAGGTCGCGTGTTTATCCGCATGTTTCCGCATAAGAGCGTTTCGAGTAAGCCGCTCGAGACGAGAATGGGCAAGGGAAAAGGTGAACCTGATTTTTGGGCCGCGGTGGTTCGTCCCGGCAATATTCTGTACGAGATCGGCGGGGTCGAAGAGGAAATTGCCCAGTTGGCACTCGCGCGGGTGGCCCACAAGATGCCGTACCGGTGCCGATTCGTAAAACGTCGGTTTCGGGTGTAGGCGGCCGCGCAAGACGGCCTGAACGGAATGTTGGATCGGACATGAAGATCTCTGACATACGCGAGTTGAAGACGGAAGAGATTCACACCGAACTGGACCGACTGCGGCGGCATCAGTTCGATCTGCGCAGCCAGCGTGTGACGGAAAAGCTGGAGGATTCGTCCCAGCTCGGAAAAGTGAAGAAAGACATCGCCAGGGTTTTTACGGTGCTCGGCGAGCGCGGCGAAAAGGATATCGAGCAGAAACAGTACCACCTCGAATCCGTCGGAACGGTGTAGTGAGAACGGACGGGCGCAACGGCGGGGTGCCGCCGTGCAGGACAGGACGTGTCAAGGAATGGTAGAAACACAGCAGGCAAAACCCGAGGCAAGGGGCCATCGTCGGACGAAGATAGGCGTTGTGGAGACCGACGGCCGCAACAAGACCATCAAGGTTCGAATCGACCGGATCGTTCAGCATCCGAAGTACGGAAAGTACCAGCGGCGTCGCGGGAGCCTGCATGTTCACGACGAAAAAAACGAGGCCCGGGTGGGAGATAGCGTGGAGATCGCCGCTTGCCGCCCGCTCAGCAAGACGAAGTCCTGGAGATTGGTGCGAGTGCTTCGCACGGCGCGAGGATCCTGATCGCGGTTCCCTGAAGGGGGCGCGGCGTTGTAATGGCAGGTTTAGCAGATGATTCAATCGGAAAGCATCGTCGAAATCGCGGACAACACCGGGGCCAAGCGCGCCTTGGTGATACGGGTGCTGGGGGGTTCGACAGGCGCGAGCAGGTATACGAGGCGGACCGCCGGCGTGGGGGATATCGTGGTATGCACGGTGAAGAAGGCGCTGCCGAACAGCGACTATTTCTCCGGAAACAACCGGAAGGAACGAGCGACGCGGCGAAAAATCAGGGCGGTGATCGTCCGAACCAAGTATCCGGTCAGGCGACCCGACGGCAGCTACGTACGTTTCGATTCGAACGCCGCAGTCGTGATCGACGAGGAAAAGAACCCGAAGGGAACGCGGATTTTCGGGGCCGTGGCCCGGGAGCTTCGCGAGAAGGGTTTCATGAAGATTATATCGCTTGCGAGCGAGGTGGTTTGAGATGGCCGCAAAGGTTCGAAAAGGCGACCGTGTCGAGGTCATTGCGGGCGACAACAAAGGCACGCAGGGCAAGGTCTTGCGGGTGGACCCCGTGAAGCAGGTGGTCGTGATCGAAGGCGTCAATATGGTTTACCGGCATCTTCGGCCGAGCCGCCGGACGCCGCAGGGCGGCCGCATCCGAAAGGAAGCGCCGATCCATATTTCGAACGTCCTGCCGGTCGATCCCAAGAGTGGTCGCGGCAGCCGGGTTCATTTTGAAGTGGAGACCGACAAGGACGGACGGGTCAAGGCAAAGCTCCGGATCAGTCGCGGTGGCACGGTGTTGAGCGACGCCAAGTCGGCCAAGGCCGGAGCAAAGACGTAGGATCGAAGTCGGGGCGCAGTGCCCCGGAGATAGAACATGGCGCGGTTGGCGGATCAATACAAGACGCAGGTTCTTCCTTCGCTTCAAGGAGAACTCAATCGGAAGAATCGCCTGTCGATTCCGCGATTGGACAAGATCGTGATTTCCATGGGGCTCGGAAAGGCGCTGGAAGAAAAGAAGCGCATGGAGCTCGCCAAGAAGGAGCTTGCGGTTATCGCCGGTCAGGTGCCGGTGGCTTGTCGAGCCCGAAAGAGCGTTTCGAACTTCAAGGTTCGCAAGGGATATGAGATCGGGATCAAGGTGACGCTTCGCGGCAAACGAATGTTCGAGTTTTTAGATCGGCTGATTTCGATCACGATTCCCCGTATTCGCGACTTTCGCGGTTTGAACCCGAAGGGGTTCGACGGGCGTGGGAATTACAGCATGGGGTTGACGGAGCAGACCGTGTTTCCCGAGGTCGATCCCGACAAGGTGGAGTTTCAGCAGGGCATGAATATCACGATGGTGACGACGGCCGGGAACGACAGCGAGGGCCGGCGGCTGATGACCCTGTTGGGCGTGCCGTTCCGCAAGGACGAGAACGAGTCTTAGGAGCGAATCAGCGAATGGCTAGAAAAGGACTGCGAATCAAGGCCGCCGCGAAACCGAAGTTCTCGTCGCGCGGCTACACGCGTTGTCAGGTGTGCGGTCGAGCCCGTGCGGTCTATCGCAAGTTCCTGCTGTGTCGTATTTGTTTTCGGAATCTGGCGCTGGATGCGGTGATTCCCGGTGTCAGGAAGGCCAGTTGGTAATCGAGAGGCGCGAGGCAGACTATGTGGAGTGATCCGATTGCCGACCTGTTAACCCGCATCCGCAACGGGGTTCGAATTCGGGCCAGCGAGGTCATGATACCGCGAAGCGGCGTCAAGCTCGCGATATGCAAGGTGTTGAAGGAAGAAGGTTACATCAAGGACGTTGAGCAAATCGCTGACGCGAAACAGGGCCTGTTGCGGGTTACGCTCAAATACGGTCCGCGCGGCGAAGATGTTCTGACCAGCTTGAAGCGCGAAAGCAAGGCCGGCTGCCGCAAGTACGTCGGTGCCGGCGAGATTCCGAGCGTGCTGAACGGTCTGGGCATCGCGATCTTGTCGACGAGCCAAGGCGTGTTGAGTCAACGAACGTGTCATGAGAAAGGAATCGGCGGCGAACTGCTCTGCAGCGTGTATTGATCTTCTCAACGAGAAGGGCATTCGTCGGAGGGAACGCGATGTCGCGTATCGGCAAACAGCCAGTGCCTCTGCCATCGGGCGTAAAGGTCCAATTGGACGGGGCGAATATCGATATAGCCGGTCCGAAGGGCTCTTTGTCCTGGTCGCATCCGGAAGGCGTGTCGGTGTCCCACGACGCCAAGGGGCATGTGATCACGGTGACCCGGGCGTCCGACGACCCGCGGGCCCGGGCGTTTCACGGAATGACACGGGCATTGATCAACAACATGGTCGTCGGCGTGACGGCGGGCTATGCGATCAAGATGGAGATCTACGGCACCGGATACGGCTGCAAGGAGGCGGGACAGTCACTCGAGTTGAACGTGGGCTATTCCCACACCGTCAAGCTGGCCATACCGGCGGGCGTGAAGGTGGACATCGAGGTGCCCGCGACGCGCGGAGACGACACCCCCGCGAAGCTGACGGTGTCGGGTATCGACAAACAGGCGGTCGGGCAGTTCGCGCGGTCGATCAAGGATGTTCGCAAGCCCGAGCCGTATAAGGGCAAGGGCGTGCGCTACGCCGGCGAAAAGATTCGTCGAAAGGCGGGCAAGGCGTTCGCCGGGGCAGGCGGCGGCTAGCATGCGATTTCAGGTATTGCGATGACAACGAATAAACAGAAACTGGTTCGGCGACAACGCCGTCGAAAGCGCGTACGGGGCAAGATGATCGGTCGGTCCGAACGGCCGCGGTTGTCCTTGTTTCGCAGCAACAAGCACATATACGCCCAGATCATCGACGACGCGAGCGGGCGCACGATTTGTGCGGCCAACACGAAGTTGAAGTTGCTTTCCGGACAAGTCAAGAACGGCGGCAACTGTCAGTCGGCGGCGATGGTGGGTCAGGTGCTGGCGGAACAGGCCCGGATGCAGAACATCCGCCAGGTTGCCTTCGACCGCGGTTGTTACCGATATCACGGCCGGGTCAAGGCGCTGGCCGAGGCGGCCCGCAAGGCCGGCCTCGATTTTTGAGTTGCGAGTAAGACAAGCCGGCAGGGCCGGTTGATACGAAGCGAGTGCAAATGATGGCGACATTGCCGGGACGCACACGAACGCCACGAGAGTCCGAGGACACTGGCTTCGACGAGAAGGTGGTCAAGATCTACCGCTGCTCCAAGGTGGTCAAGGGCGGCAGGCGGTTTAGTTTCGCCGCTTTAGTGGTGGTCGGTGATCGGAACGGAAGCGTGGGCGTCGGGTACGGAAAGGCCAATGAAGTCCCGAGCGCTGTGGAAAAAGGTCGCAAGCGGGCGACCGCGGCATTGACGCGGATCCGACTGCAGGGATCGACGATTTCGCACCAGGTCACCGGGCGATTCGAAGCGAGCCGGGTTCGGCTGTTGCCGGCGAGTTCCGGGACGGGCGTCATTGCGGGGGCCAGCGTTCGGGCGGTGCTCGAGCTGGCCGGCGTGAGCGACTGTCTGACCAAGGTATACGGTTCGACGAGTCCGAAGAACCTGGTGAAGGCCACGATGGCGGCGCTGAATGCACTCAGGGACCGTAAGACGATCGAAGCCCTTCGTGGTGTGACGCTGGCAAGTTGAGGTCAAGATGAACGTCAAGGACATTACAACCGCGGCCGGCGCCAACCGGCAACGAAAGAGGATCGGTCGGGGCCGTGGAAGCGGCCACGGCAAGACGTCCGGCCGGGGGCACAAGGGCGCCGGTCAGAGATCCGGGTATCGCAGTTTCACCCTTCGAGAGGGTGCGATGTTTCCGTTGTTCCGGCGAATCCCGAAAGTCGGATTCAATAACGCGAATTTTCGAACGGAATACCAAATCGTGAACGTCGAGGAACTGGAGGCCCGCTACGAGGAGGGCGGCCATGTCACGGCTGCGTCCTTGAAAGAGCAGGGATTGATCCGCAGCGCGGCGGGAACGGTGAAGATTCTAGGGAACGGCGAGCTGAAGAAGAAGCTCTCGGTTGAGGCCCAGCGGTTCAGCGCCGAGGCCGCGAAGAAAATCGAAGGCGTGGGCGGAAGTGTCACGAGACTGGGGCCGCAACCCAAGAAGAAGTTCGTGAAGCGCCCCAAGGTCGTGGAAGAAGAGAAGAAGGGCGAAGCGAAAGCCGGGTCCAAGGGCGGGAAAAAAGAGAAGAAACCAAGTAAACCGCCGGCCAAGAGCGGCGCAGCAAAAACGGGCGGTGACGGCGCCAAAAAACAGCCGAAGGGCGGCGCCGGCGAAAAAAGCAAAGGGACCGATGCAGGCGAGGCGTGACCCCGCGGGCCGAGTGGGCCCGTGACCTCGCGACCAAGGACGATTGATGCTTCAGGTAGTGGCAAACATATTCAAGGTCAAGGATCTTCGAAACAAGGTCCTGTTCACCCTCGGTCTGCTCGCGGTTTATCGGATCGGGTTTTACGTGCCGCTTCCGGGCGTGGACCAAACGGCCCTGACGACGTTTTTCGAGAGCGGTGGGGGACTTGGCGGCGGCATGGAGCAGTTGGCGGATTACTTTTCTATTTTCACCGGCGGCAGCCTTCAGCAGAGCACCGTCTTCGGACTGGGGATCATGCCGTACATTTCGGCGTCGATTATTTTCCAACTTCTCGCGACGGTGCTTCCCTCGTTGGAGCGACTCCAGAAGGAAGGCGACGCGGGGCGAAAGAAGATTCAGGAGTACACGCGCTACGCCACGGTCGGCATTTGCATTATTCAGTCCTTCTTCTGGCTCAAATTCATCACGAGCCAGGGGAGCGGCGGAGGAATGGTGTTCCCGATCTACAACGACATGACGAACTCCACGGGCCTGACGATTGCGTTTTGGTGCATGGGCGTCTTCGGCATGACGACGGGCACGTTGTTTCTGATGTGGCTCGGCGAGCAAATCGACGAATATGGAATCGGCAACGGCATCAGCCTGATCATCATGGCGGGGATCGTGGCGCGCATGCCCAACGCCGTGATCCGCGTCATACAGAACGCTTCGATCGATGTCACCGACGACGCGCAATTCGGTCCGGCGAAGATTCTGTTCATGATGATTGCGTTTATCTCGGTCGTGGCGGGCTCGATTCTGATCACCCAGGGGCAACGGCGCATACCGATTCAACAGGCCAAGCAGATGCGCGGCCGGC
>JAPULF010000158.1 GCA_027295245.1 Planctomycetota bacterium | reverse complement strand
ACTCGCTGCACCCGTGGCTAAAGACCGTGGCCCCGCTGGGGCCATGAACATCCTGCACCGGTTCAAGAGTATCGGCGGGGGAAACCGGCCCTACCCGTCTGGTTGGAAACCAGTGCCACAGCGGCTCTTGAAACCGCGCGGGTTATTTCGTGCGCTTTGTTCGGGTCTTGGAGGGAGTCTTGCCTGCGCGATTGCTCTTGGACTGTCGGGTCGTTTTCCGGGTCGGTGCCGCCGTACCACTCTTTGGACGGCTTGCCTTGCTGCGGCGGCCGGCCATGGACTCGAGCACCGACTCGTAATTCTTGATGAACTTCTTGGCCGACACCCGTTTGATCGCCTCGCCGATGACTTTCAGCGGCAGGTCGTCGAGTTTTCTGAACCGCACGCAGGACTTTCCCATGTCGAGCTTCTTGCCGGTCTTGGCCCAAGCCTGACGAAACCACGCCTCGTGGTCAGAATCCTGGTAGACGCACATGAGGGACAGGGCCATGTGGTTCTTCTGGGATGCCAGCCCGGCGAACGGTAGCGGTATCTTGGGGTCGCAATGGTATCCCGGCGGATAGACGCTGTGCGGCACGTAGTACGCGATGGCGCCGTACAGCATGCCTTCCTCGAAACCCTTAGAGAGGTTTTTGAGAAAAACCTTGCGAACCGCATCGATGGCTATGCGTCGATCCTCCGGAAGTTCGGCAAGGTACGCTTTGACCGTCTTGGCTTTGCTTTGCATGGCGTAATCGTACCGAGAATCAACGAATCGATCGACACGGCCCATATTTCGAGCGCCGGTCGAGGTTGTGGCGGGGGGTGGCCGGAGCGGCCGGCACGAGCGTGGCCGCGTCCCGGCGAGCCGGGGGGTTTCGTTCGCAACCCACCTTTATGCGGCGCGCGATGGGCGAATGGATTCCGCACCCTGGAATCGACGGGCACGTTCGACCGGGAAACCAGGTTAGTTCAGAAGATCTGTGACGAACTGGGCCGTGTCTCCCGAGATCGTCCCAGTGCCGTAGTCGGCGCATGCCTGATTCTCGCCGGGTAGGGGCGGCGATCCCATTTTCGCGCGGATGTAGCCGCCGACGTCGTCACCCAGGATCGATCCGTCGCCGCTTATGTCACCGGTGACCGTCGGGCAGAGCGGCGGGCAAGGATCGGGGGCGCAGGCGGTACCGCTACCCTCAAAGTCGCCGCCGTTCCCGTCGCAGACGGATTCTGACAAAACGACGCAGCCGAAACTCAGGCAACAAGCGCCGTCCGGAGGCGGCGGGCAGGGATCGGGAGTACACGCCGTACCGGTACCCTCGAAGTCGCCGCCGTTCCCGTTGCAGACGGATTCTGACAAAATGAGGCAGCCGAAACTCAGGCAGCAAGCGCCGTCCACAACCGGTTCGTCCTGGTGCAGGTTCGGGCGATAATGTTCCATGCTGCAACGCATTCGCTTGTTTTGCTCCGAAGTGAAATGGGTCATGCACGAGTCATTGGTGTAATCCATGTAGTCGCGGAAGTCGTCGGACACGCCGCAGGACGAGTCATTGCTGCAGCCGAAGTTGGGGGAAGACTGTTTGGGGGTATCGCATATTCGATCGTTGGTTGTATAACAGCTGTTTGAGCCGCAGCCGTTGTCGAATGTGTGATACAGGCCGAGATAATGCCCGACTTCGTGGGTTGCGGTGCGTCCCAGATGGTAGGGAAAGCCTGGCGAATTGCGGCCGAACGACAGATAGTGGCACACGACGCGATCTGTACTGGATCCGGCGATTCCGCCTTGTGGGAGATCGGGGACATAGCCGAGGAAACCGCCGGCGGTGTTGGTGTAAAAGTTCAAGTAGCGGTTTGTGTCCCACGCGAGAGAGTTGTAATAACCGCCGTCGTCGTTGAACCAGGTCGTGTTGTTGCTGTAGGTGATTCCGTTGGTCGGATTTCCACTGGGGTCTTCGGTTGCCAGGAAAAACTCGATCTCGGCGTTGGTTCCGTTTTGACCGTTGGTGCCCGGCAGGGCCAGGTAGTCCTCATTGAGGACATCGATTTGACTTGCAACCATGGCCTCAGTGATGTTTCCCTGTGTCCCGCTGGAGTTGCGAATGACGTGTACGACGACGGGTATGCGCAGCCTGCCGACGGCGGGGTCATATGCCGCCGATGGGTTCGTAAAGTTGTAGGTGCAGTCGCTCGCGGATCCGCCGTGCGGGGCGGGAGGGTTGTTTTGGTTAATGACGGTTCCGCATCGACTGCCGTTTTCCTGAAAGTAGTCGGATTCGAAATAGGCTTGCCAGGAGTCGAATACCAGATCGCCGGCGCGGACCGTTCCGTCATCGGTCTCGATGGCCAGTGAAGGACGGTGGGCGCCATCGGCGTGCGTTGACGAAGCCAAGAAAAGGGACGCTGTTGCGACCAGGGCGAAAGACATCGAACGTCGATACATCATGCGGACCTCCGACCACGGGGTAGGCAAGTACCCATGGCGCCAGGCTATCCATTAATCCCTGGAAGCGCTTCGTATGTGAAGGGCTCCCACTCCACCACACGCCTTAATTATATTGGAACGCCCCGCGAAAGCCAAGCCCGTAGCGCTTCGGGGGCGGCCCATCGGGGCATTGGGCGATGGCGCGGTCGTGGCCACTTATAGCCGTTTGGTTGCTCTCGGCCGGCGGAATCCACGTGCGATGTCGGGTGATTCGCGCGTGGTTTGTAGGTGGTCCTCTATTCGTCGGTGTGGGCCGCGGCGGTCACGGCACGGAGTTGCGGCGGGGCTGAGACGCGGAGCATGTCCTGGACGAGGGGTTGATGGGGGTCGATTTCGATCGATCGGCGCAGGTGGGCGGCCGCTCTTTGGCGGTAGATGGGGTTGCCGGCGTCCAGGTCGGCGAGCGTAAGATTGACGGCGCCGCAGTGAAAGTGGGCGACGGGGTCGTCGGGATCCAAGCGCACGGCGGTGTTGAATTCGGCGAGGGCCCGTTTGTAATCGAATCGATCATCATGAATAGCACCCAGTTCGAGGTGGATGAGGGACGCGGAGGGATCGATGCGGCGAGCGGACTCCAGAACATCGATGGCTTGGTCGAGTTCACCGAGTTGTCTATAAGATCGCGCGAGTCCCAAGGCGATCGGAAGACTGTCGGGATCGAGGGTGGCCGCATGGCAATAGGCACGGGCGGCGGCGCGGAGGATTTCGAAACGCTTGATCGCGGTGCCGGATGCGCGGTAGAGGGCATCGGCGAGGGCTCGAGCGTACACCGAGTTTTCCGGGTCATACCTGACGGCGGCGGCGTAATGTTCGGCGGCGCTTTCGTGATTTCCAATTTGGCACTGGACCGCGGCGAGGCGGGCGTGTGCGTCGGCGTTGCGTTCGTCGCGGGCGACGGCGCGCCGATAGGCCGCACTCGCCGAGTCGAAGTCGCCGTTGTCCCGGAGACGGTCGCCGCGCTTGATGTGCCCGCGGGCGATCGATCGATTCAGCGGCCCGAAGATCGAGGTGTCATTCTGGCAACCGGCAAGTCCGATGACCGCGGCCGCTACGAACATGCAAGCATTTCGAATTCGACGTGTTGTCATATAAGGATCCATGATGAAAGTCGGCGTTATGCGCGTTGAAGTCCGGGGGAACCCGGCGGCCTCACGTTCTCGGCGGTCGAATCGGCAGGGTCGCGATCGAGCTGCAGCCGTTCAGGTTTATCGGCATCGAGCGGCATTTGGGCGTCGGGAATGCCCGTCATTCGCGGGAATCGGCGTCAAATTGACTTTCGGAATCGGGCTCTTATCATTTCGCAATTCGGCAACGGCGGTCGGGTCTCCTACCGTCGGTTCCTGATCGAGGACTCAGCCATGCGCGTACTCGTAGCCATCCCGGTCTTCAACGAGCAGCGGTATATTTCGCGTGTTTTGACGCAGGTCTTGCGCTTGACGGATGAGGTGTTGGTGGTTGACGACGGTTCGACCGACGAAACACCGACGATTCTGCGGGAGAATCCGCGGGTGAGGGTCATTCGTCACGAGGAAAACCTGGGGTACGGACGCAGCCTGATGGACGCGTTCGAATACGCCGGTCGGGAACGCTATGACTGGGTCATCACGATGGACTGCGACGATCAGCACGAACCGGCTCGGATTCCGGCGTTCATCGAGCGGGCCGAACGCAACGACGTGGACATCGTGTCCGGCACACGATACCTGACGACGATCCCTGGCAACACGGGGGCCCCCGAGGAACGGCGTCGGATCAACAAGACGATCACGCGGATGATCAATGACGCCCTGGGCCTTTCACTGACGGATTCATTTTGCGGATTCAAGGCCCACCGTATCTCGGCGCTGGAGCAGTTGTCGTTGACGGAGACGGGATATGCGTTTCCGCTGCAATTCTGGGTACAAGCCGTCCGTCGGGGCCTGCGGGTGTGCGAGCTTCCGGTTCGGCTGATCTACAATGATCCCAGTCGGCACTTCGGGGGGCAGTTGGACGATCCCGCGTCGCGTCTGCGGCATTATACGGATGTCTTTACGTCGGAATTGCGGCGGGCCGACGGGAGCGCTTGCGGCATATCGGATGCAGGGTGCGGTGTTGCGCCGGATTGCGGCGACGGGCGTTAAGCCTTGCGGGCGGGCGTTTCGGACTTCACGCATGGCGAGGCGCAATGACACGAAGATCGACGGGCTGACGGCTCCGGAACACGACGGCACGCCCCTGATCGTACCGGCGGCAGACACGCTGGCGCAGTTGATCGAACACAACCGCGCACTCAAACGCTCTTACACATTCGAAGTCTGCGGTCGACCGGCGACCGATTTCGATGGGTCGGATCGCGAGCCGGTGATCATGACCGGTCATCAACCGGACTTCCTGCACCCGGGTGTATGGGCCAAGAACGTCGTCGGCGGACGCCTTGCGGCCAAGGTCGGCGGGCGGGCCGATTTCCTGGTGGTCGACAGCGACGCCCCGCAGGAGGTTTCGCTTCAGTGGCCGCACGTTGACGGTGATCGTTGGCGGGTCCTGCGCCGCGTCATCCTCGACAACTCCAGGGGCCTGCCGTTCGAACATCTGCCACGACAGTCGATGGATCGATGGGTGTCGGTCCTCAAGGGCTTGCCGGATTCCATCCGACTTTCCGGCGAGGGCGTGCTGCCGGCGTTCGAATCGGGCTTTTCGCGGTGCGCCGACGGTGCGAACGAGCTGGATTACGTGGATGCCTGGATCGCGGGCATGCGTGCCATCGATGCGCATTTGGGGCCGGCGTCTCCGACGTTTCGCCGGGTGGGCCGGTTGTTCTCGGGAAGAGAAGAGGCCGCGGGGCAATCCGCGGCGTTCATTGCGCATGCGATGCTGAACGCTGCATCGTTTTCGGCGGCGTACAACGCGTCGCTGGCGGGGTATCGCAGGCGTCGCCGGATTCGCGGCACGCATCACCCGATTCCGGATCTACTGATCGAGGGAGACCGTTGGGAGTTGCCGTTCTGGGTCGGATCCGATGTGTCTCCGCGACAACGGATGTGGGTGTGGCGAAGCGGGGACGACGCGATCGCGATCGGATCGGGTCATGAGACGTTTGGGGTCATTCCGGAGTCCGATTTGCGGGCGCGGCCTTGGGCCGCGCTGACGGAGGGGCTGCCCGGCCGGCACATTCGGCCGCGGGCGCTGACGTTGACGATGTACGCACGGCTTTTTGCATGCGACGTGTTTATTCACGGAATCGGCGGCGCGAAGTACGACCAGATCACCGACGATGTCATTCGACGGTTCTTTGGGGTCGAACCACCGGCGTACGCCTGTGTCTCGGCGACGCTTCACCTGCCTTTGCCGCGAAGTCGACCGCAGAATCGCGATACCGGATACTGGGTGCGCCGGCTTCGCGATGCGCGGTTCAATCCGCAGCGTTACGTCGACGACCGCGGCGCGGCCGAGTCGATCCGGGACATGCTGACCGAGCGGGATCGGGCCATCACCGTGTCGGTCCAATTGGGGAATAACGATCGGGGCAACCGGGCGGCGCGCCGGAAGGCATATCATCGCATTCGTGCGGCGAACGAAGCGGTTCTGGTTGCGTGTCCGCGAATTCTGGAGGATGCGCGCCGAAAAATCGCAGAGACTCGGGAGGGGGTTGAACGAGACGCTATTGCGTCTCGGCGCGATTGGTTCCTGGGGCTCTACCCAACGGCCAAGCTCCGCATGCTCTGTGAGACCCTGCCGTTCGCCTAAGGCGAGTCGGCCCGGGGGTTTTCGCAGGGGTGTTTCCGCTACGACCCGCCGCTCAGACAATCGTTCCCGTGTGCCGATATACTTGCCATCGCGCTTGCGTTCTGCGCATTTTTTGCGCCGTAAAGGAGCCGGGCATGATTTATGCCGCAACATCCGTCTGGCTGACGCTCATCGTGCTCATGGCCTGGAGCGTTCATCGTCTCTGGCAGGGTATAGTCAAGTCCCGGACGGTCAACGGAGTATTGCTACCGGGCACGCTGATCGCGCAGCTGGGTCACGTGATCGGATTGTTGATTACCGGGGCGACGGTCAACAATACCGCCCTGGTGGGGGACAACGATCGCGGGGAACCCTCTACTCAGCCTGGATTCAAGCCCAAGATCCCGTTTGTGGGGCCCATTGTGGTGGCGTTGCTGCCCATGCTCGCCTTGGGCGGCGCTATCTTTCTTCTGGTTGTGAGGCTGGGCCGGCCGGTCATCGTTCAATTACCGATGGACGCCCTATCGACGGAATTGCCGGTCACGATGGGGGCCTTCTGGGACCAGCTTCGGGCCCTGGTCACGTTGGCGGAAGAGACGCTGGCGGCGGCGAGCAGCACGGGCGTGACCTCGTGGAAGACCGGCCTTTTCATCTATCTCATGACTTGCTTCACGGTCCGAATGGCACCGATTCCGGGGAACGTCCGGGGGCACGTCGGCGCCATCGCGGCGGTTGGAAGTATCGCGGCTCTATCGGCGACACTCAGCCCGAAACCGTTTAACATCATCCAAGAAGCCTGGCCCATTATGTCGCTGACGATGGGCTGGTTGTTGCTGCTCATGTTGTTAAGCCTCGTGGCGCGCGGAGCGGTGGAAACGGTACAAATGATCGGTCGATCGGCGGGAACCTATGACTGACACGGGGACATCCGACCTTCGCGGCGGCAACCCCGACTACCTCCGCAAGATTGTCGAAGTCGAGAGTCTTCATCAAATCGTTGATCGCGTTCGGCGGGACGCTGCCGAGGGAGAAGAAAGTCCGCGAACGATCGTCCAGTGCCACGGGTGTTTCGACATCGTTCACCCAGGTCACATTCGGTATCTGCGATTTGCCCGGGCGCAGGGCGACGTTCTGGTGGTTTCGATCACGGGCGACGCCCAGATCGACAAGGGCGACCAGCGTCCCTACATCCCGCAGGAGCTGCGGGCCGAAAACCTGGCAGCGCTCGAGTTCGTGGACTTTGTCGTGATCGATCCGAACCCGACGGCGTGCAGACTTCTCGGGAGAATTCGACCGGATGTGTACGTGAAAGGACAGGAATACGCCACGAGCAGCGACCCGGCATTTCTCGCGGAGCGCAAGGTCGTCGAATCGCACGGCGGGCGCGTGATATTCTCCAGTGGTCAGGTGGTCTTCAGTTCGAGTCGATTGATCGAGGCGATGCCACATTCGTCCGTACTGGCCGAACAGCGAATGCAAATCGTTTGCCGGCGACATGGAATCGATCAGTCCTCGGTGACAGCGCTGTTCGACCGCATGCGCGGGCGACGGATATTGGTTCTGGGCGACACGATCCTGGAGCGCTATGTGTTGTGTGATGCGAGCGGCGTCGCGGGTGAGTCGCCCATGATGTCGCTCGAAGAACTGGACAGCCGCGACTATCTCGGGGGGGCTGCATTCGCGGCCCTGCTGGTGGTCGGACTCGGCGGGCGAGCGACCCTGGTGACATCGCTGGGCGAGGATGCGGCTTCGAGTTGGGCGATATCGACTCTGAAGGACGCGGGCGTGGAGGTGCGGGCCTTGCACACTCGGCCCGAGTTGGCCGTGAAGACGCGATTCATGGTCGACGACCACAAACTCTTCAAGGTGAATCGAACGCGGGACTGCCCGTTGGATTCGGTCGGCGAATCCGCGGCCGCGAAGATCCTCCAGGACGTTGCCCGGTCGGCGGACGCGGCGATTTTTTACGACTTGGGAAACGGGGTCATCACGCCGGGACTTCTCGGCCGCGTCGGGGCGGACCTTCGTCAGTCGATCTCGATTCTGGCGGGCGGCTCCGCGGGGCCACACGGAAATGCCAAGGCGTTTCGGCACTTCGATCTGCTATGTCCGTCTGAACGGCAGCTCCGGACGGCGGTCAATGACTTCGGAAGCGGACTATCGCACGTGGCCTATCGAATGTTGCACGAAACGGGCGCCAAACACTTGCTGGTGGCGCTCGGGAAGCGCGGACTTGTCACCTTTGACCGCCGTTCGCACGATCCGAATTCACCCGGTTGGGAGGATCGACTTTCGAGCGAACACCTGCCGTCGTTTTCGAATCGGGTAACCGACCAGTTGGGCGAAATCGAATCGGTCTTGACGGCGGCGACCCTTGCACTGTCGGCCGGAGCGGGACTCATGGAGGCTGCGTACGTCGCGGCCGCGGTGGCGTCCATTCAGGTCAACCTCCCGGGGTTGACGGCCATCAAGCATGAGGTCGTTCGTTCATGGACCCGTCACCGGGCGGAGCTGATCGCACCCGTGCGCAGCAAGTCCATTGCCAGGGCAGATGCGATCCTGCCGACCCCACGCCGGGGTTCGCCAGTGAGCGAAACGACGTTCTGATTAACAGTCGGCTCGACGCCTTTTTTTGGTCGGTCAAACGGAAACTACAATGATCGTGCGGTGCGTGGCGGTGAGGGATTTGTCGTGTGCCGCGACCGAGATCGGTCCGAACACCGAATCATCGGTGCCGGCAAGTCGCCCCTCAGGGATCGATCTACGACCGATGCGGCGACACTAGTGTGAGGTCTGCATGGCTGGAGGATTCTTCGGATCAAGACGTCGCCGTTCACGTCGTCGGCACTCGACGTCGGCGGGCAGAAGAAGCAGGCGAATCCGGCCCGGCTTGTTCGCCGCCAGTGTGATTGCCGTGAGTGTGAGCCTGGGTGCATCGCTGCTGCAGTCGCTGGCTCATCTCGGGTCGGGGATTCCGGGGTGTGGTCTCGAGAGCGCGTGCGCCGAAGCGGCGTCCGGAGCGTGGGGCGCTCTACCCTTGATCGATTGGCCGATGTCGTTCATCGGGTCGGCGTTTTTTGCGGGGGTCCTGGTCGGATGGGCCGTTTGCCTGGGTGCGGCATCTTCGGGCTTTCGACACCTGGTTCGGGCCGGTGCAATGGGGTCGGTCGTTCTGATGGGCGTCATCCTGTATGAGGGGTATCTCTGCTGGTACAGTCTCGCGGTTCACTTCGGGAATCTGGCATTCTGGATTATCGTCGAACGATCGCCTCGCCCATCCACGAGACCCAACCGGCCGGCGGCGTTTGCGGTCGGGATGTTCGCGGTGCTTTCCATGATTCTGTTCTTCACACGTTGGCGTGCCGAGAGTGTCACTGATGCGCGGGCGGATCGGGACCGGAACGAATCCTCGCAGGAGATCGTCAACCGATCGCGGAACAACGCAAGATCGGGGGGCGACCGGCCGCCGATTACGCAGGTGCCAAGTGCATTGGGCGCCCCCGGGCGCGGGGCGGCGACCGATCCGGTCGATTCGGACGCGGTGCCTGGTGGATTCACCGGTCGCTATCGCATGGGGCCGGAATCCTGTGCGATTCGCGTTGTGGCGTTTACGGACTTCCAGTGTCTCTTATGCGCAGAAATCGAAAAGAGCCTGCGCGACATTGTGGGTCGGCACGCCGACGTATCACTGTCCGTCAAGCATTTTCCGGCTTGTGGCGACTGCAATGCGGCGTTTCGCGACAAGAACATTCATCCGAACGCATGTCGGGCGGCGCGGGCCGCCGAGGCGGCGGGCTTGCTGCAGGGCGACGACGGCTTCTGGGCGATGAGCGATTGGATTTTTGAGCGGGCGGGGCGATTTGATGACAAGGATTTGATCGAGGCCCTTGCCGAAAGGGGCTATGAGCGGGACGCGTTTGTTCGAGTGATGGATGGCGAAGCGACGCTGAAGCGGGTCCAGTCCGACATCGAAGAGGGGATTATTCTCGGACTGCGCTCGACACCTATGTTGTTCATCAACGGCGTCGAGCTGCGCGGGGTGCGAAGGGCGGATTCGGTCGTTCGGGCGATCGAGTCGTTGCGAAAAAAACAACTGCCGGCGTTGACCGCCGAGGCCGATCACCCGTCGGGCGCGCCAGAGAAATACCTGGCCGAATGGCGAGACGCGCCGGTGCAGGGACTTCCGGCGGGCGAGCGGTCGCGTGCGCTGGGTGAAGCCTCCGCCGTCGTACGGATCGTGATGTGGGGCGACTATCAGGGACCGTTTACGCCGTCGATTGACATTGCGATACGGAGTCTGTTGGAGGGTCGGACCGATGCGCGCTATTCGTTTCGCTACTTTCCCGTCAACAAGTCATGCAATCCGGTGGTAGCGACCTTCGAACACCTGGGGGCTTGTCTTGCGGCACGGTGCGCCGAGTCTGCCGCGTTGGTGGGCGGCAACGACGGGTTCTGGAAGATGCACAATTGGCTCATGCGGAATCCCGACCGTGTTTTCGACATAGCGATCCGGAGGGCCGCGGAGGAGATCGGGCTTGATGCCGACGAATTATTCAGAACGATGAACCTCAATAGCGTGAACGCCGCGATCGAGGAAGACGCACGGGCAGCGGTCGAGACCGGGCTGAAACGGACACCCTGGCTCTTCATAAACGGGAAACGCGTGCCGCGGTTTTTGGGTGACGCCGATCAGATTCTCGGATTGATCATCGAAGAGGCTGCCCGGTCAGGCGACTCGTCGCGAGCCGAATCGGACGACGAATGAATTAAGCGGCCCATCGCCGTCCTCTCGCGGCGAAACGGCGAGAGGCGTCAGGCCGCATGGGTTTCGTTCGTTGCAATTGACTCGGAAGTACCGGCCTGTGTCGGGCTCGATCGATCGTCCAAGGTGCAGGGGCGTGCGGGGCATGCGGCGAACCAGCCGTGAACGGGCACATCGGTTCGAGCCTCGACTGATGCAAGCGTTTGGGCGGCATGGATGGGCGAGGTGTTGCTGATCACGATCGCGTCCGGTCGGTTTTGCAGTGCCCGGGCCACGGGCAGGATGGGAACTCCGCGATATCGTCGGCCACGTGATGCGAATCGATCATCTGCGATTGCGATGGTTTTCATGGCGTACTTGCTCGCGGCCCGGTGAAACGCGAGTGCATTCTTGCCCAGGTCGGCCAGGACAATCCGGTTGATGCCCGCCGCGGCGAGTTTGGAAAACCGATCTTCGATTTCGCCGAATCGAAACAGCACTTCGAATGCGCGGGGCGAGAGTCTCTGATGGGCATTCCGAGCGCGATCATGGAATGCGAGGAGCCGACCGGCCAACGATCCTCGAACGTGGGGGCCGAGTCGACCCTCGTCGGCCGCCAGCCAGTGATAGCGTTGCATCCAATCCCGGCCGATGAGCCGGAACATATCGCCGGGCAAATATCGGGCCGCGACGAGGAAATTGTTTCGGGCGTCATGATAGACGGGGCGTGTTCCGCGTCGCCCCTGTATGGTCTTGAGATGGTCGACGTGCAAGTCGTCGAACGTTCGAACGTGCCAGCCGCGGTTAATCAGGCGAAAGCTGAGATCATATTCCTCGGCCGCCATGAAGAGGGTGCGATCAAGGCCCCCGACTTCTCGAAGGGCGCGGGCCCGGAAGCCGACACCGCAGCCGATGAAGACGTTGGGAAAGGCGCTGCACTCTTCGCGCCCATTCGGCAGAAAGACACGAAAGCTTGCGGCACCGAGTTTCGGTTGATCGGCAAAGTGCTCGAGCATTCGATCCACGGTGTGAGGCCGTGGGAACGAGTCGTCGTCCAGGAAGACAATGAAGTCGCCGACAGCCCGATCCACTCCGAGGGCCTTGGCGCAGCTTCCGAGATTGGACCGAAGGTCGAGTAAGGTCACGCTCGGGAATTGCCGGCGCACGGCTTCGGACGTTCCATCCGTTGAGGTATTGTCGACGACAATCACCTCGCAAGGGCAGGCCGGTCGCCGTTCTTCGAAAAGTTTCTCGAGTGTATCGAGGAGGACGGCGCGACGATCGTGCGAGGCAATAACGAATGAAACGAGCGGCTGATCTCGCATGTTACGATTCCGGGGCGATCACGCAATCGTATTATCGGGCATGATGGAATCGGTGTCGAACTTCGAATTGACAATATCGGCCGTTGTTTCGGGGTCCGGGGAGAGGCGGTTTGATTTTTCTCATCACGTCGCCTTGGCGGGACGATTCTGCGCGATATAAAGGTCGCTCGTATCCACGCAGACTCGTGGACCGGCGAGTATGATCGCGGCATCGCCCAT
>JAPULF010000157.1 GCA_027295245.1 Planctomycetota bacterium | reverse complement strand
CGCTCCCCTGCTTGCCATGAAGCTTTGACATTGCCCCGAGATTCCGGCCGCGCCAGAACGCGAACTCCGGAAGCCACTCGCGCGTTCGAAGCGCGCGCCTTGCAAGTAGCCGTCGCGCGTGAGCAATACGCATCCCGCACGGCACCGTGCAATCCCTAATTGCAGGCGAACCGTAAGACCTATCCCCGTTGTTCCCGCGCGGCCCGCGCCCTCGCGCGTCGCCCGGTGCAAACGATGACGCGACCCCAAGCCGCGTCACTGACCCCAGACAGAACCCGTTCCACCCGTCGGTCGCCAAGCGGCACACCTCGGGCGCGAACGACGGCCCGTCGTATCTGGCAAGTACAAGACGCGTCCGTGCGTTTCGGTCCGCGGGAGAGCAGACGAAATAAGTAGGAGTGCAATCTGACCCGCGCCACCGTGGTTCCCGTACCGAGAAGTGCTAAAGTTAGTATAAACCCTAACCCACCAGTTGTCAAGATATCGGAACTAGAAAACGAGGCCCATAGGGCGTATGGCTATCGACTGGGCGCCGTTCACTGCTCGAACTGTAACTCTTCGTCGGCGGCGGAGTCCGACTAGCACGCCGATCATCGCGAAAAACACAAAGGCAGGCAATCCGCCGCAGAGAAACCCGACGGGCGGCGGATGGGCGATGCAGTCGGGTTGGTCGAACTCGGCGAACGACTCCGTGAGGACGTTGCCGTCGGAAGCCGAGTTCTCCGGCAATCCCAGCACATTCAACGCCGTGGCCGCCGCGTCCATGATGCGGACCTGGCTACACAGCCTGCGGCCCGCGGCGATGCCGGGGCCGTTGATGATGAACGGGATGAGGCGATCCTCGGGGATGTCGAGGAAATGGGTGTTTCCGTGGCCGCCGTGGTCGGAGGAGATGATGACGATCGTCCCGTCGCGCTTACTCGTTTCGGTCAGGGTGTCGAGGATTCGGCCGATGGCGGCGTCGACGCGCCGGACGGCCTCGAAGTAGGGCTCGGTCATCCAGCCGTGACGGTGTCCGGCGCTGTCCGGACCCCTAAAGTGTACGAAGACGAGTTGCAGGTCCTGGTCACGAAGGGCCTGGCTGACGGCGTCGGCGAGCGTGTCGTCATCCGGAGTGTGCATCCACGCCGCGACGCGCTGGACGTCGCAGAGATAAAACAGCTTGGTCTTGTTGATGAAAAACCCGACGCGGAGACCGGCCTCGATCGCGACGTCGAAGATGGTCGTTGCGGCGATGCGGCCCGGGATGTCGGTGTTGAGCAATACGCCGTGCCGCGCCACGCTCTGACCGGTCACCATCGAGGCGTGGTTGGGCAGCGTGACCGGGGGGATTTCGTTGACGGCGGTTGCCTGAAAACTGCCGCCGGCGATCAGATCCAGCAGCACGGTCGCTCCGGCGGTCTCGATGGCCTCGGGGCGCAGGCCGTCCAAACTGATCAGCAAGACCCGGGATGCGCGGGAGGGCGGTTGTGCGTCGGCGCCGGTGGTTGCCGACACAACCAGCGCGACGATGACGACTGCTGCGCGGATCGAGACGGTCATAGCGAGTGTCCATTCGCAGGCGGCGACAGACGCTTCGTAGCTTTCGGGTTGTTCACCGCAAGGAATCCAGCAGCCTGCGGTGCATTGTAGGCGTGCCGGCCAGCATGGGTACGTCATCACCGCGGTAGCTTGCCAGATCCGCGGGCCAAATGTTGTCGCCGGCGTGGTCGGTTACGACGCCGCCCGATTCCTCGATCAGGAGTGCGCCGGCGGCGATGTCCCAGATCTTGCTTTCGAGTGAGAAGGCCGCATCCGTCAGGCCGGCCGCGACCCAGACCATATGCAGGCACAGCGAGCCGATGTTTCGAAACAGGTATTGGTCCAGCCAGCTTCGGACCGAGGTCGGGATGGGGGACTTGCGGATCGACGAGATCGCGATGGTGGTGTCGGCGTCGATCGGCCGGTCGGCGAGGCGCACGGGGGCGTTTCCCCTGAACGTGCCGCCGCCTCTTGACGCGGAATAGACCACGTCCTGAGTCGCGTCGTGAATCGCACCGGCGATCGGCTGCCCGCGGTGCAACACGGCGACGGAGGTGCAATAGACCGGCATTCCACGGGCGAAGTTTCGGGTGCCGTCGATGGGGTCGATGACCCAGCAGTATTCGGCCCGTGCAATGTGGGCGTGTCGCGAGGGGTCGGCGACCTCTTCCTCCACCAAGATGGCGTGGTCGGGAAAACGTTCGGCGAGAATCGCTAGGATGGCTTCTTGAACGGCGGTGTCCGCCGGGGTGACGGGAGAGTTGTCCGGCTTGCGGGTGGCCCGCACTTTGCCGAGGAAACGGCGGGCCAAGGTTCCGCCGGTACGAGCCAATTCACCGGCGGCGAGGCGCAGGGCTTCAACGTCCGGGCGGGCTTCCATCGCGTGCTGATTGTCCATGCGGCAAGCGAACGACGCAACGAAACTATCTCGAGAGCCAATGTTTACCGGTCGAAGACCAGTGCCACAGTCGCTTTCGAGAGCGTGTTTCAGTAGCGGTCTCTGCGCCCACCACCGTCGCCGCCGCCGGTTCGCTCCTGTCGGGGCTTGGCTTCGCTTACGGTCAGGGCTCGGCCGCCATGGTCCTGGCCGTTCAGAGCGTCGATGGCCGCTTTGGCTTCATCCTCAGAACCCATTTCGACGAAGCCGAATCCCTTGCTTCGGCCCGACATGCGATCGGAAATGACCTCCGCGCTTTGCACCGTGCCGTGTGGAGACATCATG
Source organism: Planctomycetota bacterium (assembly GCA_027295245.1). Classification (GTDB taxonomy): domain Bacteria; phylum Planctomycetota; class Phycisphaerae; order UBA1845; family UTPLA1; genus JAPULF01. Next base: position 2,587 of record JAPULF010000157.1, on the reverse strand, counting down.
GTTTCCAGGTCGGAACTGCTGACGTCATAGCTCAGATTCCCTACATACAAACGTGTGCCCATTTTAATGCTCCCGTACAAGGCAAGCTCGAACAGTGTCGGACCCCTGAACTTTGGCAGCGGGTGATCCAAGCTGGGTAAGGAAATCCGACCTCAAACGCCGGCGTCTGCGTTGACGCCTCGAACGACAACCCGCTTGGCGGTAGCATAGTCGTTGCCGGGCGTCCGGTAAACTGCCAAACTGGGGCCGGGCCTGGTCGCGTTGTCGGGGGTGTCAGGGCACCGATGTGGGCGGCGGCGGCGTCCAATGCCTGATTCCGAGACCCTTTGGGCTGGAGGAAGAGCGGGGCCATGAGCGAGCGTGCAGAGGACCGTTGGGACGTTCATTTGAATCTGAACATCCGGGGGCTGCCCTCATCGGCCACGGTGGCGCTCAATGATCTGTCCAACGAGCTGCTTCGATCGGGGCGCGAGATCTTCAAGCTCGGGCTGGGTCAGTCGCCCTTTCCGGTACCCGAAGTGGTGGTCGAGGCCCTGCGGTAGCACGCCGCGAAGAAGGCCTATTTGCCGGTCAAGGGTCTTCAAGAGTTGCGGGAGGCGGTCGCGGAACACCATCGCGGCAGGCTGGGCATCGATTGTGAACCTGACGACGTGTTGATCGGACCCGGCTCGAAGGAACTGATGTTCCTCCTTCAGTTGGTCTATTACGGCGACTTGGTCATTCCGGCGCCGGCCTGGGTATCTTACGCCCCGCAGGCGAGGATCATCGGGCGGCACATCCGCCTCCTGTCGACGTTCATGGAGGACGATTGGCATCTGACGCCGGAGCAACTCGAGGACCTGTGCAAGCAGGATCTGGGGCGGCCGCGCATCTTGATCCTGAACTATCCATCCAATCCGACCGGCCGCACGATATCGGAGGAGAGACTGAAGGCAATCGCGGAGGTGGCGAGGAAACACCGCGTGGTGCTGCTTTCCGACGAGATTTACGGACTGCTGCACCACGAAGGGGCGCATCGCTCGATCGTCCCGATGTATCCCGAAGGGACGATCTTCAGCAGCGGCCTGAGCAAATGGTGCGGGGCGGGCGGCTGGCGTCTCGGCGTGTTTGTGTTCCCGAAGAGACTGCGATGGCTCTTGGACGCGATGTCCGCGGTGGCAAGCGAAACCTATACATCCACGAGCGCGCCGATCCAATATGCGGCCGTTCGGGCGTTTCAGGGCGGGCCCGACATCGAACACTACCTTCAACAGTCCCGCCGAGTCTTGCACGCCCTGGGCTGCGCGGTTACCGATCGACTGCGGAAAACGGGGGCCGAAGTCCTCGCCCCGCACGGGGCCTTTTATCTCTTTCCCGATTTCTCGCCGCTTCGCGACAACCTGAGTGCCCGAGGGATTCGGACCGGTCCGCAGATGTGTCAGCGGCTCTTGGCTGAAACCGGCGTCGCGGTTTTGCCCGGAAGCAACTTCGGGCGGCCGCCGGACGAGTTCACTGCCAGACTGGCGTATGTGGATTTTAACGGGGCGGAGGCCCTCCGGGCCGTGGAGTCCATTCCGATGGGGCAATCGATCGACGAGGCCTTTTTGCGAGAGCACTGCGGTCGCGTGATGGAGGCGGCCGACCGGCTTTGCGATTGGATGGAGACGACCCGGTAAGCGGCTCGTCCAGTAGGTTCGGGTTATTCGGTCGAATAGCGCGTTTGTCCAGGTATCGCATGAGAGTCAGGGCGATTGCGTCATCCGACCCAACTCTTTCTTGGTCCTCGCATTGTCGGGGTCGTGTCTAAGTGCCTCCCGGAGCTGTGCAATCGCATCCTCCAACCGGCCCTCGGACCTGAGCGCCCGGGCGAGCACGCGTCTGGGCGGGATCAACGAGGGATCGAGTTCCAGCGCCCGGCTTGCATGTCGCTTCGCTCCTTCGCGATCATTTTTTCGTTCAAGGGCCGCAGAGAGCGTACCGTGTGTGCTGGCGTGGTTCGGGCGAAGGGCCAATGCGTCGCGAAAGTGTTTGATTGCGGCGTCAAATTCTTTTCGCAGATACAACATGTTGCCAAGACGGAAATGGGCACTGGCCCTGACCTCCGCGGACCGCTCGTACTTGGCAAAAACGCGAAGAGTATGTTGGTACGCTTCGAAGAGTTCATCGTTCCTGTTCAATCGCGATAATGCGGTGTGCAAGTTAAAATGGGCCTTGTCGTTGTCGCCCTTGATCTCGATCGCGCGGCGCAGGTGGGGCACGGCCTCTTCGAAGCGCCCTTGTCGCATGAGCACGGAGAATGCATAGCTGTTTTGGGCCAACGAGCTGTCTGGCTGAAGCATCCAGGCACGGGTCCACAAGGCGGCCGTGTTTTTCCAAACGCCACATTGTTCCCGGGTGAGTACCGCGAGCTGCAGGGTCACAAGGACGGTCAGGCCGCCGGCGGACATCCTGAACCACAATCCGCGGCTCCAGAGTTTCAAGACGCCGGCGGCCAGCAGCGCCGACCATGCGACGCAAGGTAAATAGCGGTACCGATCGGCGACCTCCTGGTTCCCGCTTTGAACGAAACCCAATACCGGAAACACTAGAATCGTGTACACAATCGCGC